>CAZUHR010000058.1:0-12788 GCA_964620335.1 uncultured Desulfobacteraceae bacterium | reverse complement strand
CACAATAAAAGTATAATCAGAATCCCGAAGCCGATCAGAAGCTTTTTCTTAATATCCATGATTTCATCTCCACAAAATTAACTGTTAAAAAAAACAGGCCTAAAAGCTAAGAATTTTCTTCAGTATATAGAAAATTGCTAATAAAATATATATCAACACTTGAAACCAAAACTATATTTGCCAGATATGTAACGAGATCTTTTTTGGCCATATGATATTAATAACCTCGCAAAAAGTCGCTTTGCGCCTTTTCGCTCGGCGGCGAAGGGCTTCCCCTCCCCGGCCATCTCCCCTCTTTCTCCATCCAGCATACCGTATAACTTATTGCAGAATGCTACGGATACCCTGAGTTTTCTCTCGGATTAGGACAACATAGAATGAAAGATCCTGTGAGTCAAGCTAACGCTCATCTGTAGAACCACCGAAAGCCATATAAGCTGTCAATCATAACCGGCCACATCGCATCCTGAGTTTTCATTATTGATTTTTCGGCATTTTGGAAATAGTATATATATGTCGAAAATTCTCGAAGGGAAAGGCCATGGCTATCTTAGATCATTTTGCAAAAAGCAGACTTGTTGATCATTTAAACAATGAAGAAATACAGCTCTTTATTCAAAAATTCCGTAAGGGTCATGTTAAATCGGGAGAGTATGTGTTTAAAGAAAATGATGCTGGTGATAAGCTTTATATCGTTCAAAAAGGTACTGTTTCCCTTAAAAAGATTGTCACAGGAAATGTCGAAAAACAACTGTCTGTCGCCCGTGAGGGATTCATATTCGGCGAACTCAGTTTCATGGACGGTAAAGAGCGGTCCGCCTCTGCCTTTGTTGAAGAAGAAAGCGATCTTTTGAGCCTCAAGCGCAGCGATTTTGATGACTTTATTCATAAAAATCCAAAAACAGGCATGAAAATATATAGTAATCTGCTTTACGTTGTTGTAGAGCGTCTAAGGCGAACCAATGATGCTTACCGTGATGCTGTCCGGTGGGGTCTTGAAATAACAGGGACACAGAAGCTGAATTTTCACTATCTAATAACTGAAAATGTAAATGTTCGTATAGAATTGATTACTAATAAGATTTTTGAAGGAAAAATACTCCAATTAGAAAAAAGCGAAGCCGGCTATGAGGTGCTTCTTGCAAATAAGTTAGGCCAGCTCGCCCTTGTACCCTATCACAACATTGCCTTAGTTACCCCGGCACAGTAGGGAGCCAAAACACTAAAGCCACACCTGGTAAAATGTTCTTTTAATATCCTTCCCCCTCCAATCTACTCTTCTGAGTAATCTTATCTATCTAAACAATTTAAGTTATTTCTGGAACGCAACACTATCTGAAACAATTAATATTACAATTAAAAAAGGTACTTCTGGTTATTGTAACATGTCAATATTTAGGTCTTGTTTGTTTTGCAAACAAAGTGGTATAAACCCTTGGAACCGATTTAGGAGTTTAATTTTGAAAAAACGGCTCATCATAATTTTCTTCCTGGCCATACTTATAGCTATCGGTGCCCTTGTATACCTCCGGCAGCATCAGGCGCAAATAGCGGAGCTATACTATTCGGGTACTATTGAAGCAAAACAGGCCGAACTTGCCTTTCAGGTCAATGGAAAAGTTGTAGACCTCCTGGTTAATGAAGGACAAAAAGTTAATAAAAATCAAATTCTTACCAAACTGGACCAGTCGGAATTCCTGGCCCGACGTACACAGGCCCAGGCAAATCTGAATAGCTCAATAAAAGCCTTGCAACAGAAGGAGGACATATTGGACCTCTACAAAACCACGCTTCCTGACGAAGTTGCAAGGGCCGAGGCAGCCGTGACCGCACTTGAAGCTCAACTCAACGATCTAAAAGCAGGTTCACGTGCCCAGGAGATAGAACGTGCCCGCCTGGCATGTCAAGCGGCAAAAATCACCATGGAGCAGGCCCGGAAGGACAACGAAAGGTTCGAAAGGCTTTACCAAGAAGGAACTGTTTCGGAAAAGGAAAGAGATGCCGTAGCGCTCAGGTACGAGACAACATTTAAAGAATACGAAGGCTCAAAAGAAACTTTCGGCCTTCTTAAGGAAGGGTATCGGAAGGAGACAATCAGGGCGGCCGAAGCCAAGCTGGCCGAGGGACAGGCTTTCCTTAAACAGGCCAAAAACAATCTCAAAAAGATCACCGCGGCCAAAAGCGAGGTGGAAGTTGCCGCCGCCCAGAAAAAGGCCGCCAGGGCAACGCTTGAAGTTTCAGAGATTCAGCTCGGATATACAGTGCTAAAAGCCCCTTTTGACGGTATTATAACCAGCCGCAATATTGAACCGGGGGAAGTCGTTTCCCCGGGACGCGAGGTCCTCTCTATTGCAGATATGTCCACGGTTGATCTGAAGGTATTTGTTGGTGAAACAGAAATAGGCAAGATAAAGCCTGGACAAAAGGTGGATGTAAAGACCGATACCTTCCCCGATAAAATTTACACCGGTATAGTCTCATTCATATCTCCTGAAGGGGAGTTTACGCCCAAGATAATACAGACCCACAAAGAAAGGGTCAAACTAGTCTATCTAGTCAAGATCTCCATTCCAAATCCGGATCTGGAGTTAAAATCAGGGATGCCCGCCGATGCCTGGTTCCGATAAACAGCCTTTAATATCCTCTCGCACGAGACAACCCCGCTCCCACCCAATTCAGGTCGAAAATGTATCCAGAGATTTCAAGTCCTTGAAGGCAGTATTCAATGTCTCGTTCACCGTCGAGAGGGGCACCATAACCGGCCTCGTTGGTTCCGATGGCGCAGGCAAAACCACCCTTATGCGAATGATCTCAACAATGATAAGACCATCGGCAGGAAGGATCTTCATAAATGGCCTGGATGCGGTTAAGCAGAAGGGGGAGGTGAAGGAGCTAATTGGGTATATGCCCCAGCGCCTAGGTCTTTACCAGGACCTGACCGTTGCGGAAAATCTTGATTTCTTCATGGACATCTTTGGCATTTATGGCGCTGAGAGAAAAAAAAGGCGGGAGCATTACCTGGGATTTTCAAACCTGCTTCCCTTTGTTGACAGGCTGGTTAAAGACCTTTCCGGAGGCATGAAACAGAAGCTTGGGCTTGGTTGTGTACTAGTTCACCAGCCGGAGGTCCTGCTCCTGGATGAACCGACCAACGGAGTAGACCCTGTTTCCCGGCAAGAATTTTGGGAAATACTGACCGAGATGAGACGGGAGGGAATGACTATCTTCGTCTCAACGGCCTATCTGGACGAGGGTGAAAAGTGTGACCGTTTGATCCTGATGCACCGCTCGCAGGTTATTTACGAAGAGGCCCCACAGATAATTAGATCAAACTTTTCCAACCTTGAAGAAGCCATAATTCACCGGATTCAAAATGTGGACGAGGAATTGGCCAATGATCGATTCGGTCTCTGATGTGGTTTACGTAAAGGATCTGACAAAGCGATTCGGCCATTTTGTGGCTGTGGACAGTATCTCTTTTTCTGTAAAACAGGGTGAAATCTACGGTTTTTTAGGTCCAAACGGTGCAGGAAAATCCACTACCATCCGCATGCTCTGCGGGATCATCACACCCAGCGCCGGATATGGCCGAGTTGCAGGATATGATATCTTCACCGAAGCGGAAAAAATCAAACACGCCATCGGGTATATGTCCCAGAAATTCTCTCTTTATGAAGACATGACACCATTTGAGAACATCCGGTTCTACTTGGGCGTTTATGACGTATCTTTACAGGAATGGAAAGATCGAATTGAATGGGTCCTTGAAATGACCCATCTTAAAGATATGAGAAACCGCCTTACCCGCGAGCTGCCGCCTGGGTGGCGCCAGCGTCTTGCCCTTGGTTGTGCCTTGATTCACCGGCCCAAAATACTCTTTCTGGACGAACCGACCTCGGGAGTGGACCCCATTTCGCGAAGGCACTTCTGGGATTTTATAAAACATCTTGCCTCTGAGGGTGTGACGATCTTTGTGACCACCCATTATATGGACGAGGCGGACAACTGTGAACGAATCGTCATGATCAATGATGGCAAAATAGTTACAACCGGCCCACCGTCCGTGATTGTCAGGGACCTTTTTCCCGAACGACCAGAGGCGGACTTAAACGACGCCTTCATAAAACTAATGGCCCGGAGCAGCACTTGAACCCGAGAAAAATACAAGCGATAGCCCGCAAGGAGTTTTATCACCTTATAAGGGACTTCAGAAGTCTATATCTGGCCTTTTTTATCCCCCTTCTTCTTATCCTGCTTTTTGGATATGCACTTAGCCTCGATGTTGAAAATGTTAAAACAGTCGTCGTAGACCATGATAAATCCCCGTTGAGCCGTGATTTCATCCGAAAACTGGATGCTTCAGCCTATTTCAGGATAACCAAGCATCTGCCAAATACTGAGGCCATAACAGAATATCTCGACCATGGCTGGGCCACAATGGCCCTTATTATCCCCCCCGGATGGGCCAGTGATATAAAGGCGGACCGCGAAAGCCCTCTTCAGATACTCTTTGATGGGACCGATCCCAATTTTGCTGGACTTTCAAGAGGTTATATAATTGCATTTATCGAAGATTTTAATCGAAATCAGCTGATGCAATTTCTTAACCGAAAAGGAATGGAAAGAATAAATTCCCCCATCGAGGGCCGCATCCGTGTATGGTTTAATGAGGATTTAGAAAGTCGCAATTTCATCGTCCCGGGTATCATCGCTATCATTATCATGATCGTGGGTGCCATGCTGACATCCCTGGTAATCGCCCGGGAGTATGAAAACGGGACCATGGAAACTATCCGTTCTTTGCCTATTCGCGCCGGGGAGTTTCTGATCGGGAAAGCGATTCCCTATTTCTTCATTGGCCTGACAGACGTGCTTATCGCCATATTCATGGGACAGGTCCTGTTCGGAGTCGTCATGAAATCCAGTTTCTGGTTGATGGTCCTTGCCTCCTCCATTTATCTGGGCGTAGCACTGAGCCTAGGTCTCTTCATCTCTGTGGTCACAAAATCACAATTGGTGGCCAACCAGATGGCGATCCTGTTCACATATCTGCCTTCCCTTCTGCTTTCCAATTTTGTTTTCCCGGTAGCAAACATGCCGATGATCCTTCAAAAGGTGACCTATGTCGTGCCTGCTACATACTTCATAGATATCCTGAACGGATTATACCTGCGAAATCTTGGCATGACTCACCTCTGGCCAAGTTATCTCGTTCTCAATATTATATTCCTGGTTCTCGTAGTTATGAACTTTGTCGTATTAAAAAGGGAGGGGCTCTGAAATGAGCTGGCTAAGGGTCCGGGAACTTGTACGTAAGGAATTTATTCAGCTTTTCAGGGACAAGCTGAACAGGCCCCTATTGATTATAGCCCCGCTTATACAGTTAATCGTTTTTGGATATGTGGTCACGACCGATGTCCGTGATATCAGGGTCGGTCTTCTAGATCAATCAATGACCCGGGAAAGCCGCCAATTTACAGATGCCATAAATGCCAACAAAACCTTTAGGATAATTTACTATCCCGGTAATCCGAATGATCTGGAACAGTTTCTGCTTAAAAGAAGATTAGATCTGGTAATCAAAATACCACCGGACTTCAGCACTCGCATTAGAAAAGGCGAGACAGCCTCTGTACAGATACTGGTTGACGGAAGCATGAGCAATATGGCTACCGTGAGGATCGCCTATGCCATGAATGTATTGGAGAGGTTTAACAGCCAGCTTATAAGAGAACTTTATCCACAAAAAATTCAATACGGCCAAATAGATGGGCGCATAAGAACTTGGTACAATCCAAACCTTGACAGTAGCTATTTTTATGTGCCCGGGATCGTAGCCTTTCTAATCATGCTTACGACTCTGCTGTTCACCTCTATGGCTATTATCAGGGAAAAAGAGGCGGGAACCATGGAACAACTCATCGTCACCCCTTTAAGGCCTTCTGAACTGATATTGGGAAAAACAATTCCATTTATCCTCATAGCCGAGGCACAAATGGTAATTGTCACCGCGTTCGCCATATTCTGGTTTGAGATCCCCTTGGTTGGGAGCACCTCTCTTCTTTTTGGTGCCACATGCCTTTTCCTGCTGAGTACCCTGGGTATCGGTCTTTTTATCTCCACCATATCTTCCACCCAGCAGCAGGCCATGATGACTACCTTTTTTTTCATACTCCCATTCTTTATGCTCAGCGGCTTTGTATTCCCAATATCCAACATGCCAGAGGTTGTTCAGTGGTTCACCTATCTGAATCCACTAAGATATTTCCTGGTCATTATAAGGGGTATCTTTCTGAAAGGAACCGGCATAGACGTATTATGGCCCCAGTTACTGGCCCTAGCAATTCTGGGACTGATCGTATTCACGGGTGCAGTTAACCGTTTTAAGAAACGATTAGATTAAATCCTGCTTGAAACATCAAATGCTTAACCTTTTTGGTTTTAGCTTTCCAATCTTTTCTTATGCGCCTCACTCATTCAAAGTGTGGCAAATTTTGCCAAAAATAGTATGTTTTGGCACAAATATTTCCTATATCTTACAAAATGCATATAACATCTTTGTTCTGCTACGGGGATAAGTTCACGGATATATTGATAATTTAGAAAATATTATCAAACCGCCCGGTTTTGCATACTTTTTGCATATGATACTGATAGAACATAAAGAAATGAAGGATATGAAGGGAAAAAATTCAATGGGGAAATTACTTAGCATACAGGAGGCCTGGGATACGTTGGGAGATGATCAACGACAGTTTGAGAGAACGGTCGCTGAGCTAAAAGCCAAGTTAGCGAATACCTCAAAAAATCAAAAATCCGTTGATAAACCCAGTCAAGACGAGGACCCTTCACACAATAAAACCTGAAAAAAGGTTGATTGAACAAACTTCAGCTCACGAGGCAGAGGCTTTTTAGCCATGCCTTTTTTTGTGAGAGCTTAGCTGCGCTTTCTCTTAAATGCTTCTTATCTCTGATATTTGAACGACACATTAATTCTGGCCCTGTAGGCCGTGACCTTTCCGTTCGTGACGATCATGTCGAGCTTTGTGACCTCAGCAATTCTCAAATCTTGAAGTGATTCCCCTGCAGTTTCCACAGCAGTCTTGGCCGCCTCTTCCCAGGACATATCGCTGGTTCCCACAAGTTCAAGGGCCAAATTCAGACCCGCATCATTTGAAAAGATAAATAAATTACCGTACGGCCGCCTTTAACGTTGTCGTGGACAGAATCAAGATCCATATGGTAATAATATAATATCACTTCAAACCCAGAACCAGATTAAACCCTATCGTTGCATAAATAAAATGGCAGATAAAAATCCACGATTAAGAATGGATCTTGAGTTTTTCCCGATCCAGCACGGCGATGAGCAACTAATCCTTATTAGGGATTCACTTGGTCTGGTTGAAGAAGGTAAGGCCGTACCCCTTCCCCTTTACGAAGTAATGGCTCAGCTCGACGGTACAAACACCGTCCGGGATATCCAGATGCTACTTATGAGGCAAAAGGGGGGTATACTGGTCGGCACGGATGTGGTGGAGCAACTGCTGGCTCATCTTGACGACTTATATCTTCTTAATACCCAAAGATATGAACAAGCCAGACACAAGATCATTGCCGAGTTTGCCTCAAAAAAGGTTAGGCCCTGCTCTCATTGTGGACAATCTTACCCCGGTTCCGCCGCAGATCTGAAAAGCAGGCTGGATGAAATCCTCAATAGTCAATCCTTGGAAACTAAACCGAATGGACGAGTGGCCGCACTTATCGCACCTCACATTGATCTTTCAGTGGGATCTAGAGTCTATGGAAGTGCTTATCAATGCCTAAAACATTCATCACCATCAAGGGTTGTCGTGCTGGGAGTGGGTCATCAGATGATTGGGGATCTGTTCTGTTTGACAAAAAAAGACTTCCAAACACCGCTCGGTGTGGTCAAAAACGACCTGGAAACTGTTCAAAAACTGTGGAATGCCGGTCATTCAATCGTTTCTGGTAGTGACTTTTCACATAAGGCTGAGCACTCCATAGAATTCCAGATAATCTTTTTGCAGCATCTTTTACCGCAAAATTCATTCACCATCATCCCAATTCTTTGTGGGCCGATTAAGCCGTTTCTGCCCGAGTACACCAGAAAAACCTATCTTAAGAAAGCCCATCCATTTCTTACAGTCCTTTCAGAGATACTTGATAAGGAAGACAAGGAAACGCTTCTTGTAGCAGGGGTTGATTTTTCTCACATCGGTCCAAAATTCGGCCACGACAGGGAAGCAACCTATTTTGCCGATCATTCCGAAATACATGATCAAATACTTTTAAGAGCTGTTTCTGAAGGTGATGCAGATGCTTTTTGGGAGGAATCCAGAAGGGTGGAAGACAAATTCAATGTATGCGGCTTTTCCGCCATGGCTTGTCTTTTGGAGGTATTACCTCCTTCCAAAGGAAAGGTCCTCGACTATCACATCTGGCATGAACAGCCTACCCGCTCTGCTGTCAGCTTTGGAGCTGTTGTTTTTAGAAAATATACCGGATAAGGGCCTTCCAAATGTTGCTTCCGTTTAATATGCCTAATTGACGAACTGGAATTTTTTCTCATGATCTATTAATATTATTAAAATATCATAAGAAAAGAGGTTGCCTGATGATACCGCTAACAAAATTGTTTAAGTACTGGACTTACCAGGCATTTTCACCAGGGACAATCCTCAGGGACAAGTATGAGGCCTTTAAATCCCTTTTGAGAAATGACAAGCGAGCCCATGAATTGATGGCAGAGCTTGAAGAGATTTATTACGACATGGTCAGAGTGGATTTTAGGGTGATCGAGGATAAATATGATGAGTTCTCCCACTGCGTCTCCAATATGGTCGAAGATCTCACAAAGATGTGTCCTTCCCGTTACCTCGATTTGAAGGACTATTTCAAAAAATTTGATTTCTACGTGAGATTCATGCTGGCACCAAAGGAGTATGATTTCTCTCCCCCCTTCACTATTCCTTTGAGTGATATATCAGCGGACGATCTCACCCTGGTCGGAGGCAAGGCCCTGAACTTGGGCATAATTAAAAAAACGCTTGAACTCCCCATTCCGACTGGATTTGTTATCACGACAAATGCCTTCTACTATTTCATTGAATATAATGACCTATGGAAATCAATAAACGAAAAACTCTCCAAACTTGATATCAACTCTACCTCAACACTGGGTGACATCTCAAAAGACCTGAGGGATTCAATACTGAACGCCCAAACTCCTCCGGAAATTCAAGATGACATCCTTGATAGGTTTCAATCCCTGTTCAAGAAGACGGACAGGGATGTAAGGGTGGCCATACGAAGCAGTGCCGTGGGAGAGGACTCGCGATCGTCCTTTGCGGGGCAATATCGGACTGTCCTGAATGTAGGCGAAAAGGAAATACTTGACGCCTATAAAGAGGTCATTGCAAGTAAATACGAGCCAAGGGCCCTTTACTATAGGATTAATTACGGACTTTCGGATCTCGAAACGCCCATGGCCGTTATAGCCCTTGAAATGATTGATGCTGCGGCCAGCGGAGTAATATACACAAGAGAGCTTGACTATTCCGAGTCTGACGAACTCTCTATTCACTCCATATGGGGTCTGGGTGAGTTACTGGTCAGTGGGGAAGCCTCCCCGGACATCATTAAAGTTTCCAAAGATCACACCCCTCATATTGTCCAAAAAAAGATCGGATTGAAACCCAAGCAGATGGTCTTTTCAAGAAATGGCGGGACTGAAACGATCCCTGTAGATGATGAAAAGCAGGAGTCCGTTTCTCTCGATGATAGGTCAGCACTTGCCCTTTCGAACTGGGCAATTAGACTGGAAAAACATTATGACGAACCGCAGGATATAGAATGGTGCATGGATCAAGAAGACAACCTTTTCCTCCTTCAATCGAGACCCCTCAAGTTAGAAGAAGGTGAGTCAATGACCCCAGAGTCCATCCCCAAAAATGTTCCCAATGCGGTCCTCCTCTCAGGGGGAGAGAAAGCCTGTTCAGGCGTTGGAGCAGGAAAGGTCTTCAAGATAGAAAATGAATCGGACCTTGATACCCTTCCGGAAGGTGCCATACTGGTAGCGAGGAATACTTTGCCTAAATATGTAAAGGTTCTGGACAGGCTCAGTGCGGTAGTTACAGACATCGGAAGTACTGCCGGCCATTTTTCATCCGTTGCCCGTGAATTTGGTGTCCCTACCTTGGTTAATACCGGTGAAGCCACTGCCAAGTTGACCCAAGGGAAAGAAGTTACGGTCCATGCTGATGGCAAAGTAGTATATGACGGGTTTGTTGAATCATTGCTGGAGGTTCCCTTTACTCGCAGAGAGCTGATATCGGACAGCCCCTTTGAACGCAAGCTCAAGTACGTCATTAACTTTATTTCACCCTTGAGGCTTACCGACCCCCAGTCCCCGTCTTTTGTCGCGGAAGGGGTTAGGTCGCTTCACGACATTATTCGATTCTCCCATGAAAAGGCAGTACAGGAGATGTTCCACATGGGAGAAAAAAGGGTGCGTAAGGTTGGCGGCTCCAGAAAACTCATTTCGCATATACCTATGATTTTCTATGTGTTTGATGTGGGAGGCGGGTTAAAGGAGGAATTGGCTAACAAGCGAACCGTCACAATGGATGAAATAGAGAGCGTTCCGATGAAGGAAATTTTCAGGGGCCTGAGCCACCCAGACATACAATGGTCAGACTTTACTCATTTTAACTGGGAGGAGTATGACCGAATTGTCATGAGCGGAGGTATAATAAGCCCTGAATCGGCAATGCTGGCGAGTTATGCCGTAATCTCTCGCAACTACCTCAATCTTAACCTGCGCTTTGGATATCATTTTGTGATTCTGGACTCGATTTGCCAGGAAAATGCCGAAGATAATTATATTATGTTCAGGTTTTCAGGTGGTGGAACTGAATTCGAAAATAGAGCCTTAAGAGCAAATTTTTTGACACGTGTTCTGGAACGCCTTGGATTTGACGTGGACAAAAAAGGCGATCTTGTAGACGGGCAGCTCGGACATGAAGACGAAAAAGCCGTTAGACAGAAACTGGATATCATTGGTCGTCTACTTGGGGCAACAAGGCTGATGGACATGTATCTTAAAGATCACGCTATGGTCGAACGCTTTGTGGAAGAATTCATGAATGGCCGGTATCATTTCGCCACGGTAGAAGACTCCTAGGAAGCTGCCCCAAGTGGTCCGTATTATATATTGAAGAAAGGCCATCCCCCGGAAAAGAAATCGGGGGACTATTGAACGATGCCTAATTACAAAGTCAGGTGGGTAACAAAGGACCTAGCCGTAGGTTCTGCCCCGATGTCCTATAAAGATCTTGACCAGATAAAAGCAAAGGGTATCAGCGCCATTGTCAATCTTTGCGGTGAATTCTGCGATTTGCACGAAATCGAGGAGAAAACAGGCTTTGAAGTATATTATCTACCCATCCCGGACGAGTGCGCACCCGACATGGAAGAAATGGAAAAGGCCCTCGAATGGCTGGATGAGGCCCTATATCTAGGGAAAAAGGTCCTTGTTCACTGTCGGTTCGGAATTGGCAGGACAGGTACCTTTGTCAGCTCCTATCTTCTGAGAAAAGGTCTTGGATTAAAGGTCACGGCAAAGAAACTAAAGCACATACGGTCGTCCCCAGAGAGTTACAGTCAGTGGAGGCTTTTAAAAAAATATGTGAAGAAAACAGGAGTGCTGAAGATAAGGGAGCCCTCCCTTGAAAACAAAAACATTGTGGACTTGACCACCTTCTTTGCAGAGTATGAGATTCTGGTTCAGGGGATAGAGGACAAAATCAAAAGGTCAAGTAACGCAGCAGAGGCTCTTCCCCGCTGTGGGCTCGAAACAAGTGAGTGCTGCTTTCAGTACTTCTATATGCCCCTTATCGAAGTCATCTACCTAAGCAACAAAATGAATTCTACCCTTAACAGCGAATTCAGGAAAGTTGTCATCCCCAGGGCTATGGAGGCACAGAAAAAAATAAGGCAGATAAAGAGGAGCTTACGTGAACGGGCAAACAATCCCCACGCGGCAAAGGAGGAAGCGATTAGGGAATATGCTGAGGAGGGAATCCTGTGCCCTTTGAGTAATGAATCCAAGTGTTCCCTTTATGACTATAGGCCCATAAGATGCAGGCTCTACAATGTCCCTGAGGGTATCATTAATCTTCAAGAAATCAATGACATTCTTTTTGAAATTTCCAGGCATCTGTTTTTTGCTTTTTGCGGGGTTTTTCTCGAAGACAGAAATTTCGGCTTTTCTCTGGCCGCTACAGTTTCCGGCAGGTATATTCAGCAGTACTTCTATTATCTGGCTTCTTTAACAGAAGGCTGAACCTTCATCATTCAGCCTTTAGGGCACTAGCGACTTTCTCCTCAAGTTCTTCTTTGTCTATGGGCTTAACGCAATATTCGCTAGCACCCAATCTCAGAGACTCCCGGGCTGTTTCCAAAGTGGGATAACCGGTAAGCATGATGACACGCATTGAGGAATCTATTTTTTTTAGTTCCTCCAGGACTTCGACACCGTTTAGTTTTTTTAGTTTTATGTCTAAAATGGCAAGGTCCACCTTGCTTGCGCGGGCATGATTCAGGGCCTCTTCCTCTTCGGTAAAACTGTAGACCTCGTGGCCCTTCTTTTCCAAAATCTTCTTGACCAGCAGGCCGGCATCCATTACATCATCAAGCACCAGTATCTTCGCCATTTACAATCTCCTATCCCCGCTATCGGTGACCTCTGTCTTTTGAAGCAGGCA
>CAZUHR010000057.1:0-13190 GCA_964620335.1 uncultured Desulfobacteraceae bacterium | reverse complement strand
GGTGTGTATCTGGCCGGAACTGGCCCTGTGGCTGCCCAACAAAATGATAGGATAGCCTTTCAAGGCCGAACTTGAGCTGAGAACATCAGACTCAAAACCTTTTTATTTGATGCGGTAAAACGAAAGTGTTTGGCCGGAAACGTTAAATCAAGATAAGGGTAAAGGATCGAAATGACCGAAGGGAAGGACAGCATAGTCGTTGTTTGGACGAGCGGAGAAAGGGATGTCGCCCTGGAAGTGGCATTTCCCTATACGCTTAATTCCAAGGTGAGAAACTGGTGGGAAGACGTCACATTGGTTGTATGGGGACCATCCACAAAGCTTGTGTGCCATGACCTTGAGATACAGGCCTATTTGGAAAAAATAAAAGAGGCCGGCATCACAATTGAATGCTGCAAGGCGTGTGCAGACCGCTACGGTTTGTCTGAAAAAGTACAATCGCTCGGGATCCGTGTGAAGTATATGGGTGAACCGACGACAAAATACTTGAAAGAAGGTCGACACATTCTCACCTACTGAAATAACATACAGCTACCACCGCCCCCCGATCGGAGCCCGAAGAGATGTAGGCGGTCGATAGAGATGCCCTATGGCCGATAGCTCAAATGACGGTAAACCGGATGAGGAACATACCTCCCCATGTCTGTATACGGAGGGAAAGGATGGATAAAAGAGCACTCAAAGACTATTTTACAGAATCCGCAGCGACCTATAAGGAAAAAACGGCCATAACGTTTTTTCGGGGTCCTTCGGTTGAGACGGAGATTTCATACACTGAACTGAACCGAGACTCAAACCGAATGGCCCATATGTTTCTCGAAAAGGGGGTTGAAAAGGGAGACAGGGTCATATTTTTCATGCCCAAATGCCTGTTGTTTGTCATTGCTCACATTGCCCTTCAAAAAATAGGCGCTATCGCCGTACCGTTGAATCCCGGGTTTAAAAAATCTGAAATGTCTTATTTTATAGCCGATGCCTCCGCTAAATTGGTCTTGACTGGCTCAGAGCAGGCGGCAACCATAACTGAAATTGATCCCGAACTTCACGAGATTGTTATTCAAACGGAACTCCCTTACCAGGAAATTGATTTTTTCCGATCTTACCCGGATTCCTTGCCGGAAAAGGTTATAAAACCCACTGATCCGGGGCTTATCATCTATACTTCGGGGACCACGGGCAAGCCCAAGGGCGCCGTGCTGACAAACAGAAATCTGGTGTATGATGCAACCAATATTATTCACATATGGGAGATCACCGATTCCGACGTGCTGTGTCATGCGCTCCCGCTTTTTCATGTGCACGGGCTCTGCTTTGCACTTCATACGGCATTGATAGGGGGATCCCACGTGCTCTTGCTTGATCAATTTTCAGTTGAGACGGTAGTGGATCGTCTGGCCCAAAACAAGGGCCCGTATGTCTGCACCGTATTCATGGCCGTTCCTCCCATGTATGGCAAGATGATGGATTATGTGGGGGAAAAGGACTTTGACTTCGGGCATATGCGATTATGGACATCCGGCTCGGCACCTCTTCTGGTAAAAGATTTTGAGAGGATAAAGAAGACATTTGGAAAGGAACCTGTTGAACGCGAGGGTATGACAGAGACCGGGATGAACTTTTCCAATCCAGTAAGGGGCGTAAGAAAACCCGGCTCTATCGGGGTGCCTTTTCCTGGTCTTGAGGTAAAGATCGTGGATCTCAAGACATTTGAGGATGTGGAGCCGGGTCAAGAGGGTGAGATCTGGCTCAAAGGTCCCGCTGTTACTTCGGGGTACTGGCAAAAACCTGACGAGACCGCAAGTGCATTTGAGAAAGGCTGGTTCAGAAGCGGCGATCTGGGAAAAGTCGATGAGGATGGATATTATTATCTGACGGATAGATGCAAACATATTATTATCTCAGGCGGCGAAAATATCTCACCAAAAGAGATTGAAGGGGTAATAAACCAGCTTGATGAAGTGCTCGAATCTTCTGTTGTGGGTATCCCGGATAAAACATGGGGAGAAAAGGTGGTTGCGGCCGTTGTCACAAAGGCCGAATCCGGGATCAAAGCCGGTGAGATACAGACATATTGCAAAAAACATCTTCATAACTGGAAATGTCCTAAGGAGATTGCTTTTTTAAAAGAGTTGCCAAAAAATACCATGGGAAAGGTATTAAAGGAAGATGTGAAAAAAATTTTTGAAACTTGACAAAAGAGTTCAAAGCACAGACACCATTATCTCTCAAAAAATCGGAGCATTGAAAATGGACCCAAAAAAGATAATTAGTGGAAAAAGAATTCTTATCGTAGATGACGAGCAGGATGTCCTTGACACACTGGCCGGACTCCTGGATATTTGCAAAATCGACACGGCTACATCTTTCGAGGAAGCGAAAAAACTGCTTGAAAACAGTGTGTATGACGTTGCTATCCTGGATATAATGGGCGTAAGAGGCTTTGATCTCCTTGAGATTGCCAACAGACGGGGTGTGCCGGCTCTTATGCTGACTGCACACGCCCTTTCCGAGGAAAGTCTCAAAAAATCGGCTGAAAACGGTGCTTCATACTATGCGCCTAAAGACAAAATAGAAAAAATTGATACCTTTGTTGCAGATGTACTTGAAGCAAAACAAAAAAACAAAAGCGCTTGGATCAAGGTCTTCGAACGGTTGGGCGGTTTCTTTGATAAAAAATTTGGTGGACCGGATTGGAGAGAAAAAGAAAAAGAATTCTGGGAAAAAAGGACAAAGACCCTACTTTAAGCTCTGGTTTTATAGCGCGAAATTTTTTCGCAAAAAAGGCATCTTCCCCGAACAATTAAGATGCCTTTTTATTCTCATCAGGCCTGGTTTACGAGAAACTTATTTGCCCCTAAAGAGGTATATTCCCATGCCTTCTGTCAGGAATTGATTCCTTTTTGTTCTTAAGCATCATGAGAGCATTTATCAATCTTGCCCGTGTGTTCTCCGGAAAGATAATATGATCCGTATATCCTAATTCCGCCGCCTTGAACGGACTGGCAAAGTTATTCCTGTACTCCTCAACCAACCTCGCCTTGGTCTCATCCGGGTCATCCGCCTCAGTCAGCTCTTTTTTAAAAATTATGTTGGCCGCCCCTTCGGGACCCATTACGGCTATCTCGGCCGTTGGATAAGCATAATTTATATCCGCTCCAAGGTGTTTGGCTGACATGGCAATGTAGGCCCCGCCGTAAGCCTTACGCGTTACAACGGTGATCTTCGGGACCGTGGCCTCGGAATAAGCAAAAATAATCTTTGCCCCGTGCTTGATGATACCATCATACTCCTGCTGGACCCCCGGCAAGTATCCTGGAACGTCCACAAACGTAATCAGAGGTACATTGAAAGCATCGCACAACCGCACAAATCTGGCACATTTGACGGAAGCCTTGGTATCCAGGCAACCAGCCAAAAACCTGGGCTGGTTGGCAATAATCCCAACGGAAAGACCGTTCAGCCGACCAAAACCCACAACCATGTTTTTTGCAAAATGCTTGTGGACCTCTAAAAAAAGGTTATTGTCCAGTACGGTTCGAATGATCTCCGTTATGTCATAGGGCAGCCTTGGATTTGTGGGTACAACTCTGTTCAAAGACTTATCTTTGCGGCCGGGGTCATCCGTGCATTCAACTGAGGGTGTCTTTTCCCTGTAGTTTTGAGGGAGATATGAAAGAATCTCCTTGACCCTGTCAAGGGCGGCCTTATCCGAATCCTCGGCAAAGTGCGCGACCCCGCTTTTAGTATTATGGGCCATTGCACCCCCGAGATCCTCCGGCGTAACCTCCTCAGAGGTAACCGCCTTGATGACTTGCGGGCCGGTAATAAACATGTTGCTCGTCTTTTTGACCATAATGGTTACGTCAGTGAGAGCAGGGGAATAAACGGCGCCTCCTGCACAGGGTCCCATAATAACCGATATCTGCGGAATGACCCCTGAACTCAAGACGTTTCTTCTAAATATTTCCCCGTAGCCGGCCAGACTCATAACACCTTCCTGAATCCTGGCACCTCCGGAGTCATTCAATCCGATCATGGGAGCTCCATTCTTAACGGCCAGGTCCATTACCTTGCAGACCTTCTGACCGAACGCACCGCTCAATGATCCTCCGAACACCGTAAAGTCCTGCGCAAACAGAAAAACCCGTCTTCCGTTTATGGTACCGTAACCGGTCACCACTCCGTCACCCGGTATTTTTTTCTTCTCCATGCCAAAATCCTGGCACCGGTGAACAACGAACTTGTCCACTTCCTGAAAACTGCCCTCATCAAGAAGATAATCAATTCTTTCCCTTGCCGTCATCTTCCCCTTGGCATGCTGCTGTTCAATTCGCTTTTCACCGCCTCCCAGCTCCGCCTGGAGATTTCTTCTTTCCAGTTCCTTAATCTTGCCTTCCGTTTCCATTTAAAACCTCGAAAGTTACAGTGACAGGTGATGATCTGCCAAAGTGGACCGCCCCAACTTTGATAATTGTTTTTCCCTATCAATATTCTTGCGGTAATTGTGGTTTGCCGAATGGGAAAAGCTTGATTTTAGAGGCATTTTGTATTGTGGCCATATATTATTTAAGTGCATATCTTGTCAAGAATTATATCCGGGACATCTATTTATTCGCCTTCGGCGCAATTCCACTTTGATACTCCGCAGCTTGCTGCGGGAAGCTTCATTTGCACGCAACAATAATTTTGGACTCAAGTACTAAATCAGACCTAAATACTATTTCATTTTATCAAATCAAGGTTGCTGCAACAAGAGATATCTTGACATAATTTGTTACGTTATTTAGGATTTTACATGCTTATCCGTTAATCCACCGGTTTTCTGGACAAGGCAAGAAACCTCTGATACATTATTACGCCGGCAACAGCCTATAGGTGATGCGCTTTCAGCATATATCAGTTCGTTCATTACATGTGCTGGTATTTGTGTTCATGTGTTATTGAAATTATGGAAACTAAAAGAATTACGTTAATATTCCCGGGCCAGGGCTCACAATATATAGGCATGGGCAAAGAATTGTACGACAGATTCAAACTGGTCAGGCAGATATACGAAGAGGCCAGTCAGATCCTTGGCTATGATATCTCAGCATTATGCTTTAAAAGGCATACTATCGGAAAGTTCATGCACAAGGCGGATTTAAATAAGACAATTTACACTCAGCCCGCTGTCCTGACAATGAGTTATGCGTGTTATAGAGTGCTTGAAGACACATGCAAGGAATGCAACGTTGACTTTAATGCGTCTTTACTGGCAGGGCACAGCTTAGGCGAATACACGGCACTGCTGGTTTCGGGCGCAATGGATTTCAAAACCACCTTGAGTCTTGTGCAGAAAAGAGCTACCTTTATGACGGAATGGGGCAGAGCCTATCCCGGTGCAGGGTTAATGGCCATAGTGGACAAAGGAAGAGAGTTAGACTACGACAGTATATGTGCTCTGTGTAAAGATTTCGGGGTTTATGTCACACTTAACAACACAAAAAGTCAGATTGTCGTTGGCGGATCCAAAAGAAGACTGGCAGAAATGGGAAAAGACTTAAAAAAACAGGGCAAGCGCTCAACAATGTTGAAGGTGGAAGGACCATTTCATACCCCTATCATGAAGCCTGCTGCCGATAAATTCAAAAGATTAGTAGACAAAAGTGAAATCCATATTGCCACAAAACCGGTCATGGCTAATGTATCAACAGAAGCTATTGTTGATCCTATTCACATAAGAAAAGAACTCCACGAACAGATTTTCAATATCGTTAACTGGCGGGGAGGGATTGAAAGGATTATACGCAGCCGGGAAACCGTATTCATTGAAGTCGGGCCGAAGAAGGTCCTTAGTAATATGATTAACGATATTGACCCTTCCATACCGAGACTCAATATAGAAGATATGGAGTCTCTTGAAAAGACCATAAAAGAACTAACTCTGTTGACCGGCAGTTGATTTAGATATTGACTTCTAGTCAAGCGATAAAATCTCTAATTCCTTTTTTTCAAGGGATTTTATCTTGTCCCTTAAAATGGCAGCATTTTCGAACTCCAATTTCGCAGCCGCATCCTTCATTTTCTCAGTCAGATCCCTAATCATTTCAGCTATATCTTCACCAGTCAAATACAGACCTTCCTCTTCTGCTACGACAGGAACTGTCACATAATCAGCCTCGTATGCTGATCCTAAAATGTCATCAATCTTCTTCCGGATGGATGCCGGGGTAATATTATAAATTTCATTATACTCAAGCTGTATCTTGCGGCGTCTGTTGCTTTCATCCATGGCCCTTTTCATGGATTCTGTTATCGCATCCGCATAAAGCAGAACCGTCCCATTGATATTTCTTGCTGCTCTTCCACAGGTCTGTATAAGAGATCTTTCCGATCTCAAGAATCCTTCTTTGTCAGCATCAAGTATGGCAACTAAAGAAACCTCGGGAAGATCCAGGCCTTCCCGCAGTAAGTTTATACCAACCAAAACGTCAAAAACCCCTAATCTAAAATCTCTAATAATCTCCATCCTCTCAGTAGTTTTTATATCAGAGTGCATATATCGGACATTTATCTCAAAATCGGAATAATACTCGGTAAGGTCCTCGGCCATTCTTTTTGTCAATGTAGTTATGAGTACCCGCTCGTTTTTTTCCACCCTTTCCCTGATCCAGCCTAACAGGTCATCTATCTGGTTGGTTGCAGGGCGGACAATCATTTCAGGATCGGTCAATCCTGTAGGTCTGATAATCTGTTCCGTTATTCGCTGGGCCTTTTCGATTTCGTAAGGTCCGGGTGTGGCTGAAACGCATATTTCCTGCTTCACCCTCGATTCGAATTCCTCGAATCTCAGGGGCCTGTTATCAAGGGCCGAAGGAAGTCTGAATCCATAACTCACCAAGGTCTCTTTCCTTGATCTGTCTCCGCGATACATACCATTAAGTTGCGGTACGGTAATATGGCTTTCATCAATAATAACAAGAAAGTCCTTTGGAAAATAGTCAAGAAGCGTTGGCGGCGGTTCGCCAGGTGATCTGCCGGTTAGATGCCTTGAATAGTTTTCAATACCGTGACAATATCCCATCTCTAACATCATCTCCAGGTCAAACCTTGTTCGTTCCTCGATTCGCTGTGCCTCCAAAAGCTTATTCTGCGACTTGAAATACCGAATCTGCTCATCTAATTCTTCCTTGATTTGCCGTATCGCCCTCTCTCGTATTTCTACTGTAGTTACATAATGGGTCGCAGGATAAATTGTTATACGATTAAGCGTATTAATGACCTTTCCGGTTAACGGATCAATTTCATGAATGGATTCAACCACATCTCCGAAAAAGCTAATACGAACAGCCCTTTCCTCTTCGTGAACAGGATAGATATCCAGGACATCCCCTCTCACACGAAAACGTCCCCTGAAAAAATCTATATCACCGCGCTCATAGTGGATATCCACCAGCTTTTTCGCGACAGCATCCCTTGAAAGGACACTTTCTTTCTCAACATAAAGAAGCATGTTGTGATAGGCCTCGGGGGAACCCAGGCCGTAAATGCAGGAAACACTGGCCACAATGATAACATCGTCCCGGTCGAGGAGCGATCTGGTGGCGGCATGTCGCATCTTATCGATCTGCTCATTGATGCTGGAATCCTTTTGAATGTAGGTGTCTGTCTGGGGGATGTAGGCTTCAGGCTGATAGTAGTCGTAATAGCTTACAAAAAACTCTACGGCGTTCCGTGGAAAAAAATTCTTGAGTTCACCATATAATTGAGCGGCCAGGGTTTTATTGGGTGCCATAACAAGGGTAGGTTTTTGCACCCTGTTTACTACCTGTGCCATTGTAAAAGTCTTGCCGGACCCTGTTACCCCGAGCAAGACCTGATGTGCAAGCCCTTTCTCAACTCCCTCTGAAAGGGCGTCAATAGCCTCCGGCTGATCTCCACAGGGCGTTAAGTCAGTTACGATTTCAAACATCAAGTCTCCAGGTTGTCCCCTCGGGCCCGTCTTCCAGGATAATCCCCATCTCTTTCATGCTGTCACGGATTTCATCGGCCTTTGCCCAGTTTTTTGAGGCTCTGGCCGCGTTCCTATCCATGATCATTTTTTCTATCTCAGCAGAATCAACGCCTTTTTTGTCACGTCCCAGTTGTTTAAAAAATTCATCCGCGTTCTCATAAAGAATACCCAGAAGCCGCCCTGCGAGGAAAAGTTGATGGCGATCATTTTCCAGTCGACTTCCAGTCTTTTCGACAACAGTGCCTTCTTTTGAATCCAATACTTTGTTTATCTCCCTGACTTTTTCAAAGACCAGACCAATGGCACCCGCCGTATTCAGATCGTCATCCATTACATTGATAAACCGGCCTATAAAGGAATTATTCTTGTCCCCGGCCGGAAAGGATATTTTAGCTTCTTTTTCCTCCTCTTGATACGGTCCTATGACATTCTCAAGCCTCTGAAGGGTCCGGTAGATCCTCACAAGGCCGGACTGCATGCCTAAAACGGCCCCTTTCGAAAGATCGAGAGGACTCCTGTAGTGCTTTGAAAGAAGAAAAAGCCGCAGGACCTCGGGATGGTATGTCTCCAGGGCGTCACGTATGGTCAGAAAATTTCCCAGGGACTTTGACATCTTTTCCGATTCAACCGTCACAAAACCGTTGTGAACCCAATAATTGGCAAAATTGCCGCCACTTGCCCCTATAGACTGTGCCCTTTCGTTCTCGTGATGAGGAAAAAGAAGGTCTTTTCCCCCACCGTGTATATCAAAAGTGGGGCCCAGGTAGTGGTTGCTCATGACTGAGCATTCTATATGCCAACCTGGCCTGCCGGGACCCCAGGGACTTGGCCATTGAGGTTCACCCTGTTTCGCCCCTTTCCACAAAACAAAATCCATTGGATGCCGTTTTTTCTGGTCCACAGCGATCCTGCTGCCGGCTTGCATGTCCTCCAATTTTCTACCTGAAAGCCTGCCGTAGTCTTCAAAACTCTCCACAGAGAAAAACACATCATTCCCCTCAACATACGCGTGACCCCTTTCCATAAGTTCAAGGATCATATCTATCATGCCTTCAATATGCTCTGTGGCTCTAGGTTCAATATCTGCATCCAAGACACCAAGTCGGTGCATATCATCGTAAAAGGCATCAATGTATTCCTGGGCTATGACACTTGTTTCCTTTCCCAGTTGATTCGCCCTCTCAATAATTTTATCGTCCACATCGGTGAAGTTTCGTACATAGGTTACATCAAATCCCTTTGCCCTCAAATATCTTGTCAGCACATCAAAAACGATCACCGAACGGGCATGACCGATATGGCAAAGATCATAGACAGTCACTCCGCAAACATAGATACCGACCTTACCCTCCTGTAAAGGTATAAATGCTTCCTTTTTTCGTGTCGCGGTATTGTATAGTCTAAGCGTCATGCAAAATTCTCCTTATGAACACATAAGACCTCGACCCGTGCCGCAGCCCGGATTGAGGTCTGCATTGCAACGACCTGATGGAATCCGCGGTCTTTGATTCAAGCGGGCCCGCCAGAAAGACTGCGGGCAAGCCGCCGGATACATGCTGGACGGGCCATGGCGGTCTCTTTTCAAATTGCGCATTCAGACTTCTGTCGAAAAAGTCGAACGCCCACATTCCCGCAAACAAACGGCCTGGAACAAATATTGACGACTGAGGTCACGACAAAGAGTCCCTTCCGGGGCTGTCCAATATTGAAATCCGAGGCCTCATTAACATTCCATAAAAGCTCATCCTATGCGGCTTTCGAAAAGAGACCCCCATGCCCGTATTATAGAATTATGAAGGCGAAGCTTGCCCGCCGTCCGCCAGGCGGGGCATGGGACTCTTCGAAAAGACGCGTCTTTCGGATCAAAACTACTCCGGCCTGTACCGCGGCCCGAGTCGAGGTCTGCCTTGCAAAAGCTCAATGGAATCCACATCCTTCTTTTCCAGCAGGCCGCAACGAGGGCCGATTAGCAACTCAGGAGCAGATGCGTCCTGGAGAAGAGTGCCATGCCGAGCCTTTTTCGGGACTTTGTTCCCCGGTAAAGGGCGCTCACCGCCCGAGAAAACGACTGTTAAAAGATAGATGCATGACTCAATGATTGGCCGATGTCATGTATCCGCAATAAGGCTAACCACCGCAAAGGATTCCATTCCTTCTTTTCTTCCACAAAAACCCATCTTCTCGGTTGTAGTCGCCTTTATGTTAACTTGTCTGACAGATGCCTCAAGAATACCGGCTACTTTTTCCCTCATGGATGAAATATAGGAGGCTAATTTGGGGCTTTCTGCAACTATGGTGGCATCCAGGTTGTTCAACCGAAATCCATCACGCTTCATCCATGCACCTACAGTTTCCAACATCGATAGACTGGCTATATCCTTGTAGGCGGGATTTGTATCCGGGAAGTGCTGCCCAATATCGCCCATTCCAAGGGCCCCTATCACAGCATCGATGATGGCATGGGTCAAAACATCCGCATCTGAATGACCTTCCAGACCGAAGGCATGAGGGATCTCTACACCTCCGAGTATCAGAGGACGCCCCTCAACAAGGCGATGCGCATCATATCCGAAACCGATCCGGTGCAAAACGATTCCTTTCCCGTTTCTTCCTCATTACCCGCTCAATGACTTGTGTCTTCCCCATCCCCTAATCCTCTCCCCTGTCAAATACCTAATGACAGCTGCTGCAATCGGTGCTCGAACAGGTGGAACATCCGGATGCTCCCGAAGCATGCGTAAAAGAACCACCACTTTTAAAGCCACAGGCCGACATGAGACGCTCCAGCCTATTCCCTTTGCAACTGGGACAGGCCACCTGGTCATCTCCACTAAAAACAAGAGCCTCGAATTCCTCATCGCATTTTAGACATCTATATTCATAAATGGGCATGTTCTACGTTTCCCCTTCCTTTCTTTGATTAACCTATAGGTCTTAAAAAAATTTCTTGTAGTAAAACCGATCATAAAAGGAATATATCCTAAAAGCTATGTTTGATCCAGACCTTCAATAACAGCTGCGGCCAGCAAGGGAAACATGATCTCATGATGACCCACCAGATCATAACCCTTGCCACCATCCAGAGTAGGCCGCTGCACCACATTTGTAATGGGACGATACTGTCTAATAAAATCCATATTAACAGTGGTAAAGTCCCTGACCTTGTGTCCTAGATTCCTAACGAGGCTCAGGGCCTTTAAAAAAACCTCCGGTATTATTACGGCTGACCCGAGATTTATAAAAACTCCCCCCTCCAGCACTGAAACAAGCCGGGCAAATATGCGAAAATCAAGATGCGTCGTCCTGCCGACTGATGCCCCATCCACATCGGGGTGGAAGTGGATAACATCGGTTCCGATCGCGACATGAACCGTTACAGGGATATCAAGCTCATAAGCCCTGGCCAGAATGCTATATTGGTTGTAAGGAAAATTCTCTTTTACCAGCGCGGCACCCACCGATTCCCCAAGGCCCCTACCCTGTTTTGCCCCATCTGAAATGGCCCTATTAAGTAACTTGCCTGTTTCATCAGCCATTCCGAATCGACCTTCTCCGATTTCCGCAGCCACATCTTCAGAGGTATGTCCGACCATGGCCACTTCGGCGTCATGTATGATCCCCGCACCGTTCATGGCCACTCCACTAATAATCTTTCGATCCAACAAATCAATAATAATGGGACTCAGTCCGACCTTTACGGGATGGGCACCCATGCCCAAGATAATAATCTTACCATCGGCCGCGGCCCGGACTAATCGGCCTACAATCTCTCGAAGATCATTTCCGGCAAGAATCTCAGGGAGGCAATGCAACCATCGGGTTACTGTCCCATCTGATCCCCATGGCTTGCCGAAATTTTCGATTTTCACCTTGCTGTCCCTTTCTGCCAAGGAACGGGTTTGTACTTTCTCCAAAGATATGGGTTTGATTTTGGTCATAATACTATATTCCGATATTTCTTCATGGTTAACCCCTACAAGCGCCCCGACAGCCTCCTATTCATCCGATATATGCCTCTGGAAAAGGATAAAATCAACCAAATGACACAGGATGTGCCCTGCCAGGATATGTACCTCCTGGATCCTGGGCGTAACCCGGTTCTTTACAACAATCGCCAGATCCACCTGCCCTGCCAGTTTGCCACCATCGTTTCCAATAAAACCAGCGGTATAAATGCCCTGAACACGGGCATCTTTGACGGCCAATAAAACGTTTTCAGAGTTCCCGCTAGTACTGATTGCCAGAAGAACATCCCCTTCCATTCCGATGGCTTTTACCTGTTTTGAAAAAATCTTGTCGAAAGAATAGTCATTTCCAATACTGGTAATAACCGATGTATCCGTTGTCAGAGCTATTGCAGGGAGAGGGGGACGTTCAAGAGTATAACGATTAACAAATTCAGCGGCGATATGTTGTGCATCTGCCGCACTGCCGCCGTTTCCGCAAATCATAAGTTTCCGATCACTGGTAAAAGACATTGCGATTTTTTCAGCCAGGAGAATCAGATTCGGGGTATTTTCCTGTATCGATGCCTCGGTAAGTTTTAAATTCTCCCTGAGAATTTTTTCAATAATCTCTTCCAATTAATATCCCCTACCCTAAAGCCTAGATTTTCCCGTATTAATTTATTAATTGAAAAAGTATAGCTTCTTAAAGCATTTGTCAACTTAACACACTCGTATCCCACAATACTTTGTGTCACAAAATAAATTGCACATTGTCTGCATATTCTTGCCATTTTTCCTCCATTTTCTGTTGAAAATATGTTTTTTTTGTGTTAGGCATCTGTTAATCATTTACTGCCTAACATTCTATTTTAAAGCTTTTGATGTGTTTTGGCAGATGCTTTATTTCATTGGTTGTCATACGGCAAAGGAAAATGCTATAAATCCTTTAGTGAAAGGGGGGAGGCAAAAAGAGTATTCGGTCTTTCGCAGGAAATCTTATGTGCTAATCTATAAAAAAATTTAAAGGGGGGACATCATGACCAAAGCAGAATTAGTCGCGGAAATAGCCAAGAAGAGCAACCTTAGTAAAGCCGATGCCGAAAGAGCTCTCAACTCATTCGTTGATATTGCCAAAAAAACCCTGAAAAAAGAGGGTGGACTGGCCCTGGCAGGCTTCGGGTCCTTTGTTGTCTCGAAAAGAAAAGCAAGAAAAGGTAGAAATCCCCAGACCGGAGAAGAAATTAAAATCA
>CAZUHR010000056.1:0-13235 GCA_964620335.1 uncultured Desulfobacteraceae bacterium | reverse complement strand
ATTCCCATTTCAGGCCGGTTGGAAACCCTGCCCCGCCCCTTCCCCTGAGACCCGACGTTTTCATCTCGGCAATAATTTCTCCCGGAGTCATTTCAAGAAGCGCTTTGGCTGCGGCCTGATAACCGTCTTTAGCTATGTATTCTTCTATCAACTCAGGATCAATGCCCTTATTTTTCAGAACGATCAGCTTCTGAAGACCAAAAAACGGAACATCTTCCATATAGGGAATGACCTTCTTCTCTTCCTTTGTCTCCTGATCCTTCTCTTCAGCTTTCTCTTCCGTTTTCTCTTCTGTCTTCGAGTTGTTTTCAGACATGTCTGCCTTCTCCTTATTCATTCATCACACCGGCTCTTTGATTCTGGCCATGGCATAGTCATTTAGAATTTCGCCCCCAAGAACATGCCCTTGAAAAATCTTACGTATCTTATCAGCATCAAGATCACGGTAAATTACAGCATCTTCACCCATACGCTTAATCGTTACATTCGGTTCACTGCTGCACATCCCCGCGCATCCCGATATTACTACTTTTATGTCATCTCTCTTGGATCCTTCAATCTCTTCTTGCAGGGCCTTATAAACCTCCTCACCCCCTGCTGCAATTCCACATGTCCCTAAGTGAACCGTTATCTTGACCGTATAGCCGTCCTTGCTCAAGGAGTTTTCCTTTTTTACCTTTTCCTTAAGTTTTACAAGGTCTTCAACCGTGAGTATCGCCATTCTTGGCTCCTTATTGCTGTTACTTATATTTATCAATAATTTTTAATGCGCTGTCCGGTGAAACACCACCATGGGTAACTCCATCCACAACCATGACAGGGGCCAACCCGCACGCCCCAAGACACCTGACCGCCTCTAATGAAAAACGCCTGTCTTCGGTCGTGTCACCTACTTTCAAATTAAGCTCAGATTGCAGGCGATTCTGCACCTCGGCAATACCCCTTACATAGCATGCAGTCCCCATGCATACCTTTATTGTATGCCTGCCTTTCGGCACCATGGTGAAAAATGAATAAAAGGTCACAACTCCAAAAACAGTACTCCCTGGTATATTCAGCCTATTACTTATGTACTCCAAGAGTTCCATTGGCAGATAATCCACAACGACCTGGCACTCTTCAAGGACGGGTATCAGACACCCGGGTTTGTCTTTATAGCGATCAATGATTTCATCTACCCGGGCCATCACATCTGTTGTGAGGTCCGGATTTACAGATTCAAGATTACTCCCTGATTGATACATGTTCAAATCTCCTGGCTAAATCATTTTTACATGTTATTTTCTGATTTCGTTTTCCTCGTTTACAAGTTTACCTTTAAAACCACATCACGCCTTTTCAATATGTACTGCGCACACCTTGAACTCTGGTATCTTTGCCGTCGGATCAAGGGCCGCGTTGGTCAGCTTGTTTGCCGCGGCCTTGGCATAATGAAACGGGATAAAAATGGTTCCTCTGACCGCTTTACCTGATAGCCTGGCCTTTGCCTCAATCTCACCCCTTCTGGATGCTATTCTTAAAAGATCCCCATTTTCTATTCCGTATGCCTCAGCATCCGGGGGTGAGATTTCAACAAAACACTCGGGCGCAAGATCATTCAGACCTTGAGATTTCATAGTCATGCTTCCCGTGTGGAACTGGTAAAGGACTCGACCCGTAGTAAGATACATGGGATATTCATCATCCGGCAACTCTGCAGGGGGCTTGTATTCCAAGGCATGAAAGACACCAAGACCGCACGTAAACTGATCCACGTGCAGACATGGCGTTCCAGGGTGATCAGTGTTAGGGCACGGCCAGTGGATCCCGTCGTTCTTCAAACGGTCGTAGTTAATGCCGCAATATGACGGTGTAAGCTGCGCAATCTCCTCCATTATGGCTTCTGCGCTTTCATAGTCCATGTCATATCCCATACGGGACGACAGATCGCCTATGATTTTCCAGTCTTCCCTTGCCTCGCCCGGGGAATCAACGGCCTTTCGTACCCGCTGCACCTTTCTTTCCGTATTGGCAAATGTCCCTTCTTTCTCCGCGAATGACGCAGAGGGTAGCACCACATCGGCCATTTTGGCCGTTTCAGTTAGGAAGATATCCTGAATCACTAAAAAATCCAGGTTTTCCAAAGTCTTTTTGGCATGGTTCAAATCAGGGTCAGATACCATCGGGTTCTCACCGATTATATACAGAGACCTCATTCCACCCTCAGCACCCTTTTCCATCATTTCGGTCACGGTAAGACCCGGTTTGTCCGGGAGTTTCTCCACGCCCCATGCCTTTTCCATGCGTTCACGGATTGCAGGATCATCCACCTTCTGGTAGCCTGTATACACATTGGGCAGCCCCCCCAAATCACAGGCACCCTGTACATTGTTCTGGCCGCGGAGGGGATTAACCCCTCCTCCCGGGATGCCCATATTACCGCACAGCATTGCCAGATTAGCCAAAGACTTTACATTATCCGTTCCGGTAGTGTGCTGAGTAATGCCCATGGCATATAGGATTGATGCCGCCGGTGCCTGAGCGTACAGGCGGGCCGCCTCAACAAGTTGATCTTTGGGGACACCTGTAATTCCTTCGACATACTCCGGCGTATATTTCTCAACGGTCTCTTTCAGCTCTTCAAATCCCACGGTCCGGGATTTTACATAATCCTCAGGATATAAATTTTCCTTAATGATTACATGCATCAACCCGTTAATAAAGGCCACATCGGTTCCAAGGTTCAGTCTCAACCAGAGCGTTGCAAAACGGGTGATGTCTATCCTGCGGGGGTCTGCCACGATCAATTTAGCCCCTTTAAATGTAACCGCCCTCTTTACATAAGAAGACAGAACAGGATGGTTCTCCGTAGTATTAGACCCCTCAATCAGTATAACATCGGCTTTCTCGATGTCGGCAATGGGATTTGTCATGGCGCCACTTCCAAATGCTGCGGCCAGACCGGCCACGGTCGAGGAATGTCAGAGCCGGGCGCAGTGGTCAATATTATTGGTCCCGATCGCGACCCTGGTGAATTTCTGGGCCACGTAATTTTCTTCATTTGTAATACGGGCACTGCACAATACCCCTATGGAGTCCGGACCCGATTCTTCTTTGATCTCTTTCAATCTGTCGGCAACCAGTTTAAGCGCTTCATCCCAGGATGCCTCCCTTAAATTCCCATTCTCCCGTATAAGTGGCACCTTTAATCTTTCAGGATCATTAATAAAATCGTATCCGAACCTTCCCTTCACGCAAAGGCTGCCGAAATTGGGTCCCGCGTCCTCCACCCCGGTCACCTTGACGACTTTATTGTCTCTTACGTGAAAATAGAGCTGGCACCCGACACCACAATAGCCACAGGTGGTACGGACCTTTTTGGTCTCTAAGGGCAATCGACCGGACTCAAATTCACTTTTGGGAATAAGGGCTCCCACCGGGCATACCTGTACACATTCCCCGCAAAAGACACAATCCGAATCCTTCAGGGCCAGATCTCCTCTGGCCACGACTTTTGATTCAGCGCCCCTGTAGCCAAGGCTTATTGCATTGTTTACCTGGACCTCATTGCATGCCTGAACACAGCGGCCACAAAGAATGCAGCGCGAAAAATCCCTTACAATAAAAGGGTTGACATTCTCGATAGGATAACGGGTATCAGAGGGTGGAAAGCGATTAGTTTTTACCCTATACCGGATAGCCAGATCCTGAAGCCTGCAGTTGCCATATGCGGGGCAGAGATCGCCGTGCTCGTCTGCTTCCATTGCTCTCAACTGGAAATCGGTCCACGAATCCACGTCCATATCCTGGGCAAGGCAATTATGCTGTCCTGATGCCAAAAGCAACTCTATATTCAAACGCCGTGCCTCCAAGACCCTGGGAGTATCGGTCTTTACTACCATATTTCTCCCTGCCGGTGCTGCACAGGAGGCTACAAGGGCCCTGGCACCTTCCACCTCCACCACACAAATCCTGCAGGAACCCGTAGGCGATGCTCCCTTCAAATAACAAAGGGTCGGAATATATATCCCGTTTTTCTCGGCAACCTCAAGAATCGTTTCACCCGGTGAAAACTCACATTCTTTACCATCTATGATTATTAAATTTTCAGAATTCATATTTTCTCCTGAAAAGACAATTAGTTATGAAATATATTGCAAATAAGCTGCACAAGAAAGCCACATATCTTTAAAAAGGCTGGCCGAGTATAACAAAAAAAAATATTTTTTTTCAAAGCTTTTTTCGCAAAATCCTGTTGAAGATTTTTCATTTGGGGAGATTAATTGCCATAACTCAACTAAAGCCTTCACAAATAAAATTTGACAGCCTTTTGCAGGATGCGATATTTTCTACGCACGAAAGATATCCAATACCTTACGGAGGAAATACTATGTTCGAGGAACGGGAAATAAAAATTCTGAAAAAGGAAAATGAAAAATGGTCCAAGGAAGTTCAACAGAAACTTGAAAAACGACCGGAGATGAAAAAAGAGTTCGTTAACACTTCCGGAATCCCGATTAAAAGACTATACACACCCCTGGATAATAAAGATATGGATTATCTTTCTGAAGTAGGGTTTCCGGGCGATTATCCCTTTACCAGAGGAGTTCAGCCGACCATGTACAGGGGCAGACACTGGACAATGAGGCAGTATGCAGGGTTTGCCTCGGCAGAGGACTCCAACAGACGTTACAAGTTCCTTCTGGAACAAGGCCAGACAGGAATATCTGTGGCATTCGACCTCCCTACCCAGATAGGATATGATTCGGATCACGAGATGGCCATGGGAGAGGTAGGAAAAGTTGGGGTTGCCATAGATTCACTACTGGATGTTGAAACCCTCTTTGATGGTATTCCCCTCGATAAGGTAAGTACCTCAATGACCATTAACGCAACCGCAGCCATTCTGTTAGCCATGTACATGGCCATAGCCGAGAAGCAGGGTATCTCTCCGGAAAAATTAAGAGGTACCATCCAGAATGACATCCTCAAAGAGTACTCTTCAAGAGGGACGTATATATTTCCTCCCAAACCCTCACTGCGAATTGTTACGGATATACTCTCTTTTTGTTCCAGGAATATTCCTCAATGGAACAGTATCAGTATCAGCGGTTATCATATGAGGGAGGCCGGCTGCACTGCCGTGCAGGAAGTAGCCTTTACATTGGCAAATGGGATCGCTTACGTGGAAGCAGCCTTGAAGGCCGGAATGGGTGTGGATGCATTCGGCCCCAGGCTCGCCTTCTTTTTTTGCTGCCACCAGGATTTTTTCGAAGAGATTGCCAAGTTCAGGGCAGCCCGCAGGTTGTGGGCCACCATAATGAAAGAAAGATTTAATGCTAAAAATCCCAGGTCCATGATGATCAGATTCCACACCCAGACCGCAGGGTGTACCCTGACCGCGCAACAGCCCAAAAACAACATAATGAGGGTCGCTTTTCAGGCCCTGTCCGCTGTCTTGGGAGGGACTCAGTCCCTGCATACGAACTCTATGGACGAGGCCCTGTGTCTTCCCACGGAAGAATCTGTCCAGATCGCCCTTCGTACCCAACAGGTAATCGGACATGAACTTGGCGTAACCGATACTGTGGATCCGTTGGCCGGGTCCTATTATATTGAGTCGCTTACAAGGGATATTTGCGAGAGGGCGGAAGTTTATATCAAAAAGATTGATGAGATGGGAGGGTCTCCTGAAGCAATTGAAAAAGGATATATCCAGAAAGAGATCCAGGATAGCGCCTTCAAATTCCAGCGGGAAATTGAAGAAGAGAAACGAATCGTGGTAGGGCTAAATCGGTTCCAAGTAGAGGAGGAAAAAGTAACAGGCCTATTGAAGGTAAATCCCGCAGTCCGGATCACTCAAATTGAAAAGCTTAAAAAGCTCAAATCAGAAAGAGACGGCAGCAAAGTAAAGAAGTCACTTGCTGATTTAAAAAAGGGCGCACAAGGAGATGCCAACCTGATGCCGCTCATCCTCGAGTCGGTTAAGGCTTATGCCACACTAGGTGAGATCTGTGATGTGCTAAAGGAAGTTTTCGGGGAATACGGGCAGCCTAGCGCCCTTTGATAGTAATGACAGCAGAAGATTGATACTTATATATCATGGTCAAAAATATTCTGCTATTTATACGTTAAGGAGAGATCATTATGGGTTCAGGAACCAAGATAAGGGTATTAGCAACCAAACCCGGGCTTGACGGACATGACAGGGGAATAAAGGTCATTGCAAGCGCGCTGATGGATGCAGGTATGGAGGTAATATATACCGGATTAAGACAGACACCGCAACAAATCGTGGAGGCTGCTATCCAGGAAGACGTAGATGTTATTGCCATGAGTAGTCTCTCTGGCGCCCATGATTACCTCTTTCCGAAGGTTATGGAGATTTTGAAAGAAAAGGGGGTGGAAGACATACTCGTGCTTGGCGGAGGCATAATTCCGGATGATGATATGGAGGATCTCAAGTCGTGTGGCATTGCCCAAATTTTCGGCCCGGGATCCGATACAAGGGAGATTGCCAAGTTCATCAAAGAAAATGTAAAAAGATGAGTGACTACTCACGTAGTCAGACTGAAGGTGTTAAGACTGAACAGTTACAAAGATGATAACTAACTAAGGCTAAAACCGTATCAAGAAAACGCCGGAGTGCGCCAGCCGTCTGTCAGCCAGCAGGGATATGGCGGGTTTTTGACTTTAGGGCTTATATGGTTTTTATCGTTTTGATGCCCTCTGAACGAGTTGAGTTATATCCAGAACCTCTATAGGCACCTTATTTCTCCTCACATAGGTGGCCATGGTTCGTACACATTGCTGGCAGGAAGTGATTATCGCCTGGGCACCGGTGCCCAGGGCATCTTCTATCTTCCGCTTGGCAATCTCTGTGGCGAGATTAGCATCAATCATTTCTAGGTTTCCCCCACCACCACAACACTGACAATTTTCCCTGTTTTGTGTTAATTCCACTAACTTCACACCGGGAATGGAGCGGATCACTTCTCTCGGTTCTTCATATACCTTGGCTCCACGACCAAGATCACAGGGATCATGATAAGTCACTGTCACAGGAAGCTCCTGAAGAGGTAAGCGATTTTCCTTGACCAGTTCCAAAAGAAACTGAGTGGCGTGCACGATCTCAAACTCCGTTGGGTAGTATTCCCGCCACATCTGATAACATGAAGGACACGCAAAAACGACCCTTTTGGCCCCTTTTTCCCGAACAGCTTTAAGGTTGTGATCCATGAACTCCTTGAACATATCTTTTAACCCGGCCCCAAGCATTGGAAAACCACAGCACCACTCCTCTTCACCTAACAGCGTGAAGTCAACCTCGCCCAAATCCAGGATTTCTGCGAGGGCCATTGGAATATTCTGTGCCAAAGGGAAGTAAGCCGCCACGCAGCCTGTAAAATACACTATCTCGGCCTGATCCTTGATGTACCCGTGCTCCGGGACATCACGCATATCTTCCACCCAGTCGGCCCTCTCTTCATTATCTTCTGCAAAAACGTTACGGCTTTCTTTGAGGTTTTCCCGGATCATGTCAATTTTTTTCGGATAAAACTTGGAATGCACCATGTCCTGGCGAAGAGAAAGCCAAACATCCCGTAGTCGGATGCCTACGGGACAGACTTCCTGGCAGTTCCCGCAGAGGGTACAGCGAAAGACTGTGTCACTGAAATGCTTCAATTGGTCTTCTGAAAACCCTTTCTTTCCAAAAAAATTGCGGAAAAACCCTGTCCGGCCCATCAGGATCTCTCTGAGACCTTTTATACGGTAGATCGCAGAAAGTTCGCCGTCTAAAGAGGCGGACACCGCGGGGCAAACGTCCGCACAGATTTGGCAATTGGTGCATGCCTCCATCTCCACGAGCTGCCTTATACTGTAATCCTTATTGGCCATAAAAAAATTGCTCCGCTTCGCTCCGAACTTTGAGTGGCCAGGGGTCTGTCATTCCCGCGTATCTTTCTGTCATTCCCGCGCAGGCGGGAATCCGGGACCTAATATAAAATGTAACAACTCCGCGATTTAATAAATCTAAAATTTGCTGGCCCAATTTTAGGACCCTTCCTTATACCACCAGTTCTGAGACTGTGTCACAATCCCTCCCGGTCATTACGACACAGCCTCTCTACTGGTGGTCGCTGCTTCCATTACTCCTCCGCGTACTTCTCAATATCCGCCAAAAGCCATTTTTCAACCGCCTCCTGGCCTTTGATCAGATTATCCAGTTCGCCTTTATCATCAGGCTTTATTTTGTACATCCAGCCCTTTCCGTAACAGTCATCATTTATCAATCCCGGATTTTCCTCCAATTCTTCATTCACACCCACCAGCTCCCCATTGACAGGGGCAAAGGCCTTTCCAAGCCATTTTCCCGATTCTATCTTGGCAAATTTTTTGCCTGTCTTCAGTCTCTTACCCTCATCCGGAAGCTGGACATAGACGATTTCTCCCGCCATGACCTGGGCAAAATCATCCATGCCCATTACTAAAAAGTCTCCGTCATCTCTAATCCAAAAATGATTCTCCTCGTAATACAGGTCATCCGGCATGTTGTAATTCTGGATCTGCATAAGTATACCTCCTTTTCTTTGTCATTACCCCTCGGATATTTGTTCTTCCCTGCGGATTATCAAGTCTTCCGGCGGTTTATTTATTTTCCATCAACTCATTTATGAATCGAGTGATATTATAGACCTCAAACTTCTGCCTGCGCAATTTGGCATTTGAAAGGTTGTGAATGCACGAATTGCACTCCGTTAAAACCACCTCGGCGTCTATTTCCTCAGCCTCCTGGAGTCTACGCCTCGCCATTGCCAAGGAATTCTTGGCATAGGCCCCCCTCACACCACCCCCGGCCCCGCAGCAGAGGGAATCGGCGTGGTGGTGAGCCATTTCAACAAAATTCGGTGCAATCTTTCTAATTATTTCCCTTGGCTCCTCGTAAATGCCGCAATGTCTTCCCAGGTCGCAAGGATCGTGATAAGTCACCTTCTTGTCGGTCTTAACGCCCATGTCGAAATCCTTCAAGAATTGGCTGATGTGCAGGACATTGACCCCTTTTTCCCTAAGTTCGGCATATTGGGGTTTGTTGTTGAACGTACGAGAACAGTAAGGACAACCTGTAATGAGCGTCCTGGCACCTGTTGCAAAGACGAGTTCAATGTTTTTTCGAGCCAATTCTTCGTTGATCTCAAAACCCACATCTTCAAGAACACCGCTGCAACAGACCTCATCAATAAGCGTGTAATCCACATTAAGACGATCCAAAAGATCCAGGGTAGCCTCGGTTGATTCCTCTTCCCTGTAAAGTCCCACGCAACCCACGAAATAAACGATTTCCGCCTTTCTGTTTTTCTCTCTACCGAAATCTTCGGCATCATCTTCTGCATAGATATTGGTATGCCTCTTCAGCACCTCATTCATTCCCTTGAAAGCAGGGTGACAGGTTCCTATACTAACCATATCCTTTCTCACCTGCTTGATTATATCGGGCACATTCACACCTGAGGGGCAGTTTTCGAAGCAACTGGCGCAGGTAGTGCACTGGAACAGGCTTTCAATCAATTCATCGTCGAGTTGGATTTTCCCGTCCATTACCTCTTTTAACAGCAGCATCTTTCCCCGGGCATTCAATGCAGGACGGAGGGTGGATCCGAAAACAGGACAGACCGCCTGGCAAAACCCGCATCGGGAGCATTGCAGGACTTGTTCTCGGTACTTTCTCTCAAAATCGTATTTGGCTTCCATTTTATTCATCAAGCGCCATCTTCCCGGGATTGAGAATGTTATTGGGATCCAACAACCTCTTGATGCCGCGCATCACGTCCATGGCCGCCGGGTCATGCTCCAGGGTCATAAAGGGGGCTTTCTGGAGACCGATTCCATGTTCACCGGTGAGAGTTCCTCCAAGATCAATGGTTAATTGAAAGAGTTCGGCACTCGCCGCTTCCTTACTCTTAACCTGTTTCGGGTCATAGCCGTCGTACACGAATTGGGGATGAAGATTTCCGTCTCCCGCGTGGCCGTAGGTTGCGATTATAATGTTGTGCTTCTCTGAAATGGCCTTAATCCCTTTTAGCAAATCTGCGATCTTTGTCATTGGAACGGTCACATCTTCAAGTACAACATGGGTTTTAATCCTTGATAAAACCGCGTACGCTGACTTTCTGGCCGCCCAGAGATCAGAGGCCTCCTCCTCAGATTCCGCTCTTTTGATCTTACCGGCATTGTTTTTCTTGAAGACCTCAATAATCTTTTCCATCTGAAAATCGGTCTCGGCCGTTGTATAGCCATCCGTCTCAGCAAGTAGTATGGCATCAACTTCCGGGAGATCGAGATCTGTGTTCCGGTTGATAGCCATAATGGTATCATGTCCCAAAATCTCCAGCACACTGGGTATTATACCGCTGTACATGATCTGGCTGACGGCCCGGCCCGCATCCTCAAGGTTATCGAAGGTAGCCATCGAAGTGGTGGCCGCGGTGGTCTTGGGGTTGATCTTGAGGGTAATCTCTGTGAACACCCCCAATGTTCCCTCTGAGCCCACAAAAAGCTTGGTCAGATCATATCCGGACACACTCTTCATGGTCCTTGAACCGGTCCTCATGATACGCCCGTCCGGAATAACCACCTGTAGACCCAGAACATAATCTCGAGTGGTCCCATACTTGGCTCCTTTCACGCCCCCGGCGTTGGTGGCCACATTTCCCCCTAAGGTGCAGACCTTGCCGCTCGCGGGATCGGGCGGAAATAAAAATCCATATTGCGCAAGTGCTTTCTCAAGATCGGCGTAAACCACACCAGGCTGAACTATCACCAGGCGATCTTCGATACTGATCTTTATAATTTCGTTCATACGACTCATGTCGAGGACAATCGCCTCATTCAGCGGAGTAGCCGTACCGGTAAGACCCGTTCCTGCACCTCTGGGGACGACCGGGACATGTTCCCGGTTGGCCAACTTTAAAATATCCGACACATGCTCGACGGTCTCAACCCATACCGCGCACGAAGGCCTTTGGCTATACTCAGACGCATCATAAGAATATGAGACCATATCGATGAGGCTGTCTGTGTAATTATTTTCGCCCACAATATCAATCAGGGCCTGTTTGATTTTCTCGGCCATAATTCACCTTCAAATTTCTTTGTCAATCCCTAATTATCGCCGGACATGTTCATGTTCCGAGACCGCATGCATGGCCAGAACTATAGGCCCCATGATAATATGAAACATACGGCTGAATGGAAGATAGGCAACAAATATTCCGGTCAAGATGGCATGGATATACCATATGTATCCATAACATTGTGTCAAACCGGTCGAATCTGAGAATAGGGCGCTGACTGCACAGCCAATAAACGCATAACATGCACCTGCAGGACTACCTGTCATGGCAATGCGCATGCCCTCCAAAATAAAACCGATCACCACGATGCCGCCAATTAAGCTAAGTGCCAGCCGATCCTGCCCCGGCAAGCCGGGAAGCTTTTCTGACTTCTTAAGAAATCCTCGAATAAAGGCCAAGACAGCTCCTAAAATAATCATGATCCCTGTCACGTCAAACAGAAAAGCGGTCGCCGGATGGTTCTTATCCAGCATGGGCCAAGTCACAAGGCATTCGGGAGCCCAGAGAGATGTTATAAGGGCGATCAGACCCCAGAAAAACCTGAAAACAAATGGAAAAAAAATCAAACTGTGGATGACCCAGCGCGCTCCGGACTGTCTGAAAAGTCTTCGCTGAAGAAGAACATCCAAGATCATTGCCTTGACTATCAAAAATATCTTGCGGGAAAAAAGGTTTCTGATGCAGCTCCATAACAGATCGAAAAGCCTTCCAATTGGGCCATCATGCCTTTCTCCCAGAGTAGCCCCGGATAACCAATAAGAAAAGAGCATAACGATTCCGGCCAAAAAAACGATTAAAGCAAGGATCGTGGTTGTATCACCCACCGAAAAGGTGGCTGTATGGCACGGCATACATATGATACTTTTCGCCGGCAAAATCATGGATACGGCTCCGACCTGATTTCCCTTGATATGGCATCTGCGGCATGCGGTTTCGTCATCACCGGGGATCATTTCATGGATTCTGGAAGGCTCCCCGGTTTTAAGAAGCTTCCTGTCCCAAAGAACGAGCTTGGATTCAGGATCCCTGACGGGGTTCACGCCGGTCAAATGGCATGCCTCGCAGGCAACTAACATATGGGAATCATGGGCCACCTTTTCGTCATGGGGAAGATGACAATGGCGGCAATTTTTTATCCTCTGGTTAACGTGATTGAATCGATCGGCTTCGACATGACACTCCGTGCAGGCAATCCCGGCATGAGGAACTGACCGGTATTCAGTGCTATCTATCAGTGAAACTACCTTGCCGGTCATTTCTTGAGCCCTGGTTTCCCCCAAGGAATGGCATTGAAAACAAAGTCGCAAAATTTGGTCTTTTCTTTGAGGCTCCTGGAGATCAATGGCGCGATGGCAATCTAAACAGGCCCTGTCTTCATCGGAGGGCGGCGGTAAGGAAGTACGTGTTTCATGGCAGGCACCGCATTGTTCACGACGGGGTTTAGTGGGATCAAATTGACCTTGTTCTTTCCCAAGACTAAGTTGGTAATGGGGGTTATGACATTTAAGACAATTCTCATATTTTTGGGGTTCTTCAACCTTCAATGTTCCATGGACCTTTTCATTCAGATCATCCATGACATTATCGTGGCATGACAAGCAGTTATCGACGCTAAAAAAGTCTTGAAGCTTTTTATTGACATTCTCGGGATTCGGATGGAGATCTTGTTCGGTAATTTTCTCGTGACAGTCCTGGCATGGGGTCTGTCCATGGGCCGACATGTGAAATTTTTCCGGATCTATCAGCCATGAAGCATCACTTGTCTGAAAACCTAATATTAAGGAGGCTAAAACAAAAAAAAGAATAGTTGTATTTCTTATTGTCATTTTTCTGTTAAGCTGGTCCTTAACATGATTACTCAAACTCATCTTACCCCTTGAGACCTTTGCAAAATACCGAAATTGTCATTGCGAGCGCAACGAAGCAATCTCCCTTTTTTAAACAAATTCAATGAGATTGCCGCGTCGCCTAGCTCCTCGCAATGACCCAAAGGGCAAATTTGCAAAGGTCTCACCCCTTCATAGGAAACTTTTTTTCCGATTTCTTGGATACATTCTATCATGAAGGGCGAACAATAGCTCCGTGACAGGTTATGTTTGAAATGAATTGGTTTATTGGTAAGAC
>CAZUHR010000055.1:0-13359 GCA_964620335.1 uncultured Desulfobacteraceae bacterium | reverse complement strand
CCATATCCAAGACCAGATTTGTGCCGTAACCCCTTAAACCTGCGGCTAAGATAGACTCATCAAGAAGCTCGAACTGCTTCTTGGCCACTTCCGTAAAGGCCTTTTGATCGTCTATCTGGATTTTCTTTGACCCTCTTACGGCAATCGCCTTCAGTTTTTTGGAGCCCATGACAGCTCCCACACCGCATCGACCAGCCGCCCGGTGAAGATCGTTCATTATTGCAGCGTACTTGACCAGATTCTCTCCCGCAATTCCGATGCTCGCCACATTGAATTTCTGATCCAGTCTTTCCTTGAGTAGGTCGCTGGTCTCTATGACATTCTTACCCCAGAGATCAGAAGCATCCCTAAGCTCGGCCTTTCCATCATCAATCACGAGATAGACCGGCTTTTCGGACACACCTTCTAAAATGACGCCGTCAAAACCTGAGCGCTTGAGGTCAACGCCCCATCGACCCCCTGAATTGGACTGCGCCCAGATATTGGTCAAGGGAGATTTCGTGACAATACTGTAGCGACCGGCACTGGGAGAAGAGGTTCCGGTTAAAAGGCCGGCCATAATGATCAGCTTATTTTCAGGACCTAAGGGATCCACACCCGGTTTCACTTCATCGAACAGGTACTTGCTGGCCAGCCCCCTCCCTCCCAGAAATTTCCTGGCCATTTCTTCGGCTATTGCCTCTTCGCTAATCTTCCCTTTGGTCAAATCCACCCTCAGGATCTTTCCAATCAATCCAAACATATTCTTACCTCCATAAATCGCATAGTGCGTGGCGGCATGTCTTTGTTCCGCGCTTTTTAACCTTTATCTCCCCTGTGCATATCTACCTTTTGCGCTCAAATTCCGAATTGAGCCTTCATGTCCTTGTACATGCCCTTGAATGACTGGAATTCCCCTGCTTCCAATTCGTCGGGGAATTTGCCATTAACTTCACCCGCAAGGTCCACGAGCCTTATAGCCGCCTGGGTAGCGGCTGCAAGCTTTGCCGCTTTCTTTACGTTGAAGGGCACCAGTTTCAATTTCATAGTAGCGATTTCTTTAACCACGTTAAGCTCTTTTCTCAATATCTTTTTCCATCTTTCATACTCAGCTTCAAGAACATAATCCCCTGCTCTTCCGACCTCAACAGGGACAAGCCTTACGGAACGACATTCACCATGCCATAGATCCATGAAAACAAAGACTTCGTCTTCGAATCCGGCCTCAGGATTTGCCTTAAAGACAAGAACCACTGATCCTTCCCAGGTCCTCGCGGCTGTTTTGTATCTCTCATCTGCCTGTATTTTTTTTTCAAATTCTGAAGCCCATTCCGGAGTCCCAACAATGTATGGCTCTGATTCTGACTTCCTTCTCTCCTCAACTAGTTCGGCATACTTATTTTCCCATTCTTCTGTCCCGGCTTGGTACATGACGTAACCTCCTGATTTAAGGTTTTATCCAATAGATACACCATCCTGCGGCCAGGCTCATGCCTTTCCAAAGGCCTCTGAAGAATTGCTTGCTCCATGATTTTCTACACCCTTTTCAGGCATCTGGGACATGATATACTCGGCCAGTGCTGTAATAGTGAGGCTGGGGTTCACGCCAAGGTTAACAGGCACATTGGAGCCGTCCACCACGAACAGATTGGGGTAGCCGTGGATTTCACCTTTAAAATCAACCACCCCTTTCTCAGGTGTCTCACCCATAACGCAACCCCCCAGTATATGTGCTGTTGTGGGAACATCAAAAAGGACCTCCGGCCATGAGCTCAGGGGCTGTCCATCGATTTTTTCGCCCATGCGTCTGGCAATTTCATTGGCAATGGGAATGTAGGAAGGGACTTTCCTGGTGCCGGGCACCAGTTCGGAATTCATACTCGGTTTTCCTAAACGCCACCAGCGCCGCCTGTAATTAAAGCTAATGTGGTTTTCTTCCTTTTGCATAACAAGAAGGATGGACGTCCGAGCACCCCACCCGAAAGGCCATAAGGATTTCAGAAATGCCAACGGGTGTAGAAAGGCGTTGCCAAGGAATCTTACAAAGCGAGGAATGCGACCTCCGCCATCTGTAAGTAAGGTTGTGAGGCTCGCCATAGCGTCCGAGCCTTTATTAAAACGCACAACTTCAATGTGCGTGTTTTCGTCCGGATAGATACCCGATGTAATACTTATTTGATCGGAGTAATCAGCGTGCCTGTCATTGGCCTTTACACCAAGGATTGCTTCAGAGTTGGTTCGAACGAAGTCTCCCAATTTATCGGAAAGATCGGGCAAAAGACCTCTGCGTTTGCACTCAAAAAGCAGTTTTACAGATCCCATTACCCCACCACTGAACACAACACCGCGCGCCTTAAAGGCCATTTTTGAATGACGAAGGCCTGTAGATTTTTTGGCATAGACTTCATAGCCGTTTTCCAGTGGGCGAACGCCGCTCACCTCTGTCTCAGGCAAAATCTCGACACCATATTTGTGTTCCGCCAAGTACAGATAGTTCTTATCAAGTGTGTTTTTACCGCCAACAGGACATCCGATCATGCATGCGCCGCAGAAGGTACAACCTGTTCTTTCCGGACCTTCTCCTTCGAAATAGGGGTCTGGTACGGTCTTATCCGGTTCACCGAAAAAGATCCCCACATCGTTGATGTGGAAGGTGTCCTCCCCGCGGATCTCTTTGCCGATTTCAGCCAGAATTTGGTCCGCCTTTCCCACCTGTGGACTGGGATTCGCGCCCAACATACGCTGGGCCACGGCGTAGAAAGGCTCTAATCTGGCCTTCCAGTCTCCTGGCCCCCATTCTGTCTTTTCAAAAACCTCATCGGGCGGGATGAGTAGCTGGTTGCAGTAATTGAGACTGCCGCCACCCACCCCGGTTCCATGAAGGATAAACACATGCTTCAAGAGCGAAAGGACCCATATGCCATAAAGCCCCAAATGGGGGATCCAGAGGTTTTTGCGAAGATTCCAGTTGGTTTGGGGAAAGTCTTCGGTCCTGTAACGTTTGCCTTTTTCCAGGATGAGAACCTTGTATCCCTTTTCAGCCAAACGCAATGCAGATACAGAGCCACCAAAACCTGAGCCGATAATAATGTAGTCGTACATCTTACTTTCTGCCATGTCTATGCCTTCCTGCTAGCCCATCGGAGAAACGCTTCTGTTGGAGGCTGATGGAAAATCCCCAGATATAAGGCATCCGAAATCCCGAAGAATGAGGCGTACATAGAAGTACGCCGCAATGACGAGGGATTAGGATAACACAGTAGATGGGGGTTTTCCGACAGCCTCCTAGCCCATTTTTGTTATAGCTGTATGTTGATAAACACCCGTCTGGAAAATGAGCAATGCCGACAGAGTCTTTCAAATATAAACCAGAATAGAGAAAAACGTGATGAGTTTCAAAGGAAAAGTAAGCAAAAATTTATTTCATATCAATTCATACCCTTTCATCCCTAATACCTGAACAACCAATGGAGTCCCTTCTTTTTCACTTTACACTAAAGCCTGTTTTCAATATGCTCTGATATTACAAGGTATACCTCAGACAGCCAGGAAGGACAGGGCAGGAGTCAAAATACATAAGCATATGTCTCTTCAAATATCTCACTACCTACCAATTTCTATCCTCAAAAAACTCAGACCAGCAGGTTCTACATTTGTTTTCTTTTTATCTCTGATTTTATCGGGCTGTGCTGTACTAACGGCCGTTCCTGTCACGATAAAAGAGGTTAAGGACTATGTTGTGGGTAGGGATCAGAGCTTCTCCTGCCCTCTTGATCAGGTGCTAAAATCCTCAGTCCATAATCTCCGTAAGATGGGTTTTACGGTCTCAAGGATTGAATCTTTTAATCAAAAAGGGTTGGTTCAGGCTGACTGGCAAATGACCTCGGTTAAGCTATCCATGGAAACCATTACACCAAAACTGACTAAGGTTATAGTTAAGGTTAAAAGCGATAATACTTCACGGGAATATTCATCTGAAGATGAACTGTTTACCAATATCAGGGAAACTCTGAAGGAGGAAAAAGAAATAGACTGGAAAGGGCTTATCAAAGGGATGGTCACGGTCCATCTAAAGCCGGATAAAGATTCACCGGTTATTGCCTATCTGGCACCTGGTGTTCTGACTGATGTTATTGACCAGGAGGGGAAATGGGTCAAAATAGGTCTCATGGATAACTGTACGGGATTTATTGCCAATAAGCATTTAGAATAGGCGTCTATATAGAATTTTGGCCCCAATTCCTTCCTCTTGACCAGGGGTCTCTGAACCTTGCTCCTGGTAACTTTAATTTTTGGGGCTATATCTTTTCACTTGACCTTTATGAAATGTAAGCATAAATTTTGCAACGGTGGTTAACCGCCTAACTTCGGTGGTCGACTTTGTCTGAAGAATCGTTTCTTTTGCCAGAGTAGCGACCGTAGGCTTAGGACCATGATTGAAATTATTTGAAAGGAGGTTAGCGCTTTGGCAGAGGGCACAGTAAAATGGTTTAGTGAAAAGAAGGGCTTCGGTTTTATTGAACAAGAAGATGGTAATGACCTGTTTGTTCATCACTCCGACATTGAAATGGAAGGATTCAGGACCCTTGCTGAGGGTGATCGGGTAAGCTTTAACATAGAAGAAAGCGATCGCGGTCCCAAAGCAAAAAATGTCGTAAGGCTCTGATTCTATCAAATTCAATTGTAAGGGGCGTCTTGGAATATAAAAACAAGATGCCCTTTTTTTGACTTGGAAAATACCCTCTTATGAGGCCTGGATAATTATATCAGATTTCGTGTGCTTGAGACATAAAGATTTTTTCCCTATTATCCGTGCCTCAATAACTGTGGGACCTGTTTAATGCACTTAGCGGCGGTTATAAATACATGGCTGAACTCAAATACACACCACAAAAAAACCCATTCAATTTCCCGGGTAATCTGGGACGACTATTAGACATTTCAGCGGAGCTTTTTCCCAATAGAATGGGAGTCGGCGTACCTGGCCAGGTACTAACCTTTAAAGAGTATCATGATAGGGTTTGCCGCATGGTCCACGGGCTAAAAAAGATCGGAGTGGAACGGAATGATCGTGTTCTGCTCATATCCCACAACTCCATGGACTATGCTCTCATCTCTTTGGCCGTTTTCCGAATCGGGGCCGTTTTGGTTCCGTTGAATCCCAGAATAAAACACTATGAACTGGCGCATATCATTTCCGAAACGCGTCCAAAACACATCATTTGCAGGCCCGATAATCTTTCAACCGCCCAGAAGTCATATGAATTGATAGGCGATGGGCCATCCCCGCTTTTCGTTACTGTTGACGAAAAGGCCCCCTCTACATTGTTTATCGCGGACCTCGATTTCTCTGAAGCTGTAACCCGTTGCGAAGACATGGATGCCGATGATACCGCTATGATCATATATACGGCCGCCATGGAGGGCTATGCCCTTGGGGCCGAATTGACACATGCCTCCTTGTTTTACAATGCCGTCTTCTTTGCTGAAGAGGCCTTCAGAACCAACGATCCGGGCTCTGAAGTCCTCTTATGCATACTTCCCCTTTTTCATTGTTACGGATTTACGGACGGTTTTCTGGTCCCTCTGGCAGGATCCGCAACATGTTTTATACTGGATACTTCATTGCGGGGAAGACAGATTGTTAGCATTATTGAAACATATCATGTTACTCAGATTATTTCCGTGCCTGCAATATACTATTCCCTGGTCAATCATTTACCTGGAAAACCTGAGCTTTGTTCCCGGTTGCATAACCTTACGAGCGGAGGCATAGGAATCTCCGTTGAACTGCTTGACAAATATCACGACACATTGGATTTGAACATCAGGGAGGGTTACGGCTTAACTGAGTGCTCCCCCGTAATAACGTGGAACGGTCTTAGCCGTCCCCCCAAATTCGGGACAGTCGGCTATCCTTTGGGCTGCTGTGAGGTGAAAATTGTTGATGACGAGGGACTGGAAGTTCCTAAAGAAAAGGAAGGGGAGGTTCTGACAAGGGGTTTAAATGTATTTTCCAGCTATCTTAATCAACCCGAACATACCAAAAAGGCATTTATGGATGATTGGTTCAGGACCGGAGATCTCGGTTATCTCGATAATGAAGATTATCTCACTCTGACTGGGTTGAAAAAAGACATGATTAACATATTCGGTCTGAAGGCGTACCCCAAAGAGGTGGAAAGGATACTTTCATATAACTCCCATATCGAGTCGGTACGTGTCTGGGGAGAATGGCATCCAAGGCACCGGGATATGGTTACCTGCGAGGTTTTTCTAAAATCCGGAAGCACTATGACTGAAAAAGACCTGCTCAAATGGTGCAGAGATAATATTTCACCCTATAAGATCCCCCGCCAGATCCTGATTCATCCGTAATGAAAAAATAAGTAAGTTTCAGTCTCCCGGCCGGACATTTTCTTTCAGGCTTCCGATAATTTCCTCAATACTTGATATTCTCCGATCTTCGCAGAATTTTCTTAAGCCATCTACAATATCCAGGGTTGCCCTTGGATTGACAAAGTTGGCCGTCCCCACCTGGACGGCCCTGGCACCGGCAATGAGAAATTCAAGGGCATCCCTGTAGTCAGTGATTCCCCCGATACCGATGACAGGAATACGAACCTTTTTTACCACCTCACGAACCATATAGAGAGCCACAGGCCGTATAGCCGGCCCTGATAAACCTCCGGAGACGGTGGCCAGTCTTGGCTCTCGTGTATCTATATCTACGGCCATGCCCTTCAACGTGTTTATCAGGGATAACGCGTGAGCGCCTGCCTTCTCAACGGCCCGGGCCGGAACTGTGATATCCGTCACGTTTGGCGACAGTTTTACGATGACCGGCTTGTCGCTGTTCTTCAAAACCTCCTCTGTTACCTTAGCTGCCAGATCCGGATCCGAGCCAAATGCCATGCCACCCCTTTCAACATTTGGACAGGAGATGTTAACTTCAATCGCGGACAAACCCTCCACGCCTTTAAGTCCTGCTGCAACTGCTCCATACTCATCTATGGTATGCCCATAAATATTTACTATTACAGCCGTATTAAGCTTCTGGAGCCATGGCAGTTTTTCTCTCAGAAATGTCTCCAGGCCTACATTGGCAAGGCCGATAGCGTTTAACATCCCGCAGGGGGTCTCCACGATCCTTGGCGGGGGATTACCCGGCATGTGTTTAATTGAAAGCCCTTTAACCACTATGCCACCCAGGAGGTTCGCGTCTATCAGATCGGAAAATTCACTGCCGTAGCCGAAGGTACCCGAGGCAGCGAGCACAGGATTCTTCAGATTCAGGGGACCGATTTTTGTTTGTAAGCTTTTCTCAGACATATTCTATAAACGCTTCCAATCCACTGCCCGGACATCAAAAACCGGCCCATCCTGGCACACATGATAATAGGTTTGATTCACCTGTGAACCGGCCTTGACTGCACAGCCCTGACAGGCCCCCAGGCCGCATGCCATGTTTGTCTCCAAGGACACCTGGCAAGAAATGCCCCGACCAACCGTCAGTTCCGCCACCTGTTTCAGCATGGGCAGGGGACCGCACGCGAAGACCATCAATAATCCCTTATCATGGTGAAGCATATGGTCTTCAAGGAGCTCGGTGACTGGCCCCTTATGTCCAAGCGTGCCGTCATCCGTGGCAACTGAAATATCAGTTCTTGTAAGTCCAACCTCCTTAATAGGCACCACCTCGCTAACTGACGGGTACCCCACCACGAATGCCATATCGTGGTTCTCAATAACCTGAGCCAGAAAGATAAGAGGGGCAATCCCAATGCCGCCTGCCGCCAGAACACATTTTTTTCCGTTCTTCGGGAGATCAAACCCCCTGCCCAGAGGACCCAGCACAGACAGGTGTTCACCCTTTTTTGTCCCGGACAGGATAGAGGTGCCCCGCCCAACAACCCGGTAAAGGATAAAAAAAACATCCTTTTCCCTGGTATTGCATATGGAAAAAGGCCTTCTTAAGAGCGGGTCGGAAGAAGACGCCACCCGGATCATTACAAACTGACCAGGTATCGCTTGTGAGACAATGTCACTAGACCTGAGCCCCATTACAAAGGTATCGGGTGACACCTCCTTGTTGAATATTATCTCCGATTTTTGGTCAATCATGGGAGCCATTGAAAGAAATTGCGCTAATTCGTAAAAATCCCTGGGGCATTATCCCCCCATATCTTTTACACAATACCGCACAATACCGCAACAGTGGAATTCCACGGCAACAAAATAAACATCAGTGATCCTGAAAATGCACAAAGCGCATTCCCCCTAGCCTGCCCACCGGGACGTAGACCCTCTGGGCCGGAGGCCGCAGGGGGCTTTAATATTGTACTTGACATGACAGGATTGCGGTATTATTTTCTCTTACCTACCGGTAGGTAAAATATTTACAAACCAGGATGCCCAAACAGTGAATAACGATATTTTAAACACTATCGATAAACAAAATGCAAAAGCGAGGCTCCTTGAGGCCGGCATAACCCTTTTTGCGGAAAAAGGCTACGCAAGCACATCGGTCAGGGAAATCACGGCCCGGGCAGGTGTGACCAAACCGGTCCTCTATTACTATTTCAAGAACAAGGAAGGCCTTTTCAGGGCTATCATGAATACGGCAGCCGAGCTACAGCAGGCCTTGCTTGAGGAAATTTTAGAAACTGCGGGCACTGCCCTGAACCGGTTCATTCATTTTTATCGTCGCTTCTATGAGGAAGTACTGAAAAACAAGGACTTTTTCAAAATGATCAATAACTTGATCTTTGGACCGCCACAGGGAGCGCCGGATTATGATATTGAGCAATATCACAGTCGCATGGTCAACGTCATAAAATCCATATATATGGACGGGCTTAAATTAAAAGAAGTAGACGAGGCTGACCCGGAAGCGGTTGCCATGCTTGTCGTGGGTATTATGGACTTCTGCTTTCATTTCGATTATGTACATCCGGAACTCATGGATTTTGAAAGACCCGAGCGATTGTTGACCCTTGCTTTTCAGGGCCTTGCTCGAAGGGAAGACGAATAAATGAGACACTTAACACACAGTCTGTTGGCACTTTCCGCCGCATTTCTAATTATGATTTCAATATTCGGATGCGGCCGCTCGGAGAGCACTGCGCAGCCTGAGAAAACGAAGAACCAGACCAGGGAAGTCAACGTTTCCACTATGGAAATCAAACCCGTTCCTATAAAGGACATTCTAGTCCTTCCAGGTGACACCGAAGCCTGGCAAGACGTCCTTGTGGCGGCGGACCAGGCAGGCCGGGTGGACTTTATAGGGCCTTCCGAAGGTGACAACGTCGAAAAGGGGGATCTTTTGGCCAAGATTGACGTTTCGGCCCTGAAGGCGGCATTGGACCGCGCAGAAGCAGCATTTAAATTGGCTGATGAGCTGTATCGCCGCCGCCAGAACCTTTTCGAGAGAAAAATCATCAATACGGAAGAACTAGACCATGCCCGGACCGAACGAACCCTTGCCAAAGGCAACCTGCGGCAGGCTCAGGTGGAATATGATCGCGGCTTTGTCAGGGCCCCCATACACGGTGCTGTCAATCACCTTTTTGTTGATGAGGGTGAATTCATAGACCGGGGAAAACCTATGGTGGACATGGTCAATGTGGATAAAATTAAGATCAATGTCAATGTGCCTGAACTGGACGTGAAATATATCAAGGTGATGCAAAAAACCACCGTCAGAATCGATGCTTTCCCGGACCGCCTGCTGACCGGAATCATAGATTTCGTTGCCTACAAGGCTGATCCGGCCACCAAGACCTTCCTTGTAAGGATCCTTGTCGACAACCCCGGGCATGCCATAAGACCGGGGATGATCGCCAGGGCCGCATTCCTCCGCCGGGTCATCCCGGACGCCCTGGTGGCACCGCTGTTCGCATTAGTGGATAAAGGCGGAGAGCGTATGGTCTTCGTGGAAAAGGACGGAGTGGCCCATGCCCGCACTGTTTCCATAGGCATCATAGAAGGTGACCGGGTCCAGATTACAAATGGGCTTGAAGCGGGCGACCGGTTGATAGTAAAGGGCCAGACCGAAGTTGAGGAAGGGATAAGGGTTCTGGTCCAATGATCATCAATCAACTGGCCATCAAACGCCAGGCAACGGTCCTGGCCCTCCTTGTCCTGATCGTTATTGCCGGCCTGTATTGCTATATCACACTGCCGCGAGAGTCATTTCCCGATATCACAATCCCTTATGTTTTTGTGACCACTACATACGAAGGCGTGGCCCCTCAAGACATGGAAAAACTTATCACCATCCCTATTGAGCGCAAGCTCAGGGGAATTCCCGATGTAGAAGAGATCCGTTCCACTTCGGCCGAGGGCATTTCAACCGTGGCAGTCAAGTTTTTGCCCACAGTGGATATTGATGACGCGGTACAGAAGGTCAGGGACAAGGTAGATCAGGCAAAAAGCGATTTGCCATCAGACGTTCCAGACGATCCGGTCATCCAGGAAGTAAATTTTTCGGATCTGCCTGTTATCCGGGTTGTTCTATCCGGGTCTTTCAGCCTGCGCCGTCTCCAAAAATTTGCCGAGGAACTCGAAGACCGTATTGAATCCATCCAGGGTGTCCTGGATGCGCGTCTGTCCGGAGGACTGGAGAGAGAAATTCATGTAGAGTTTGACCTTGATCGTGTCGGCGCTTACAACGTTCCGTTTTCAAGTCTTATCAACGCGGTTACCCAGAGCAACGTCAACATGCCCGGCGGGAGCATGGATATCGGCGAGGCCAAATACCTGGTAAGGGTGCCCGATGATTTCAAACACCCTTCAGAAATTTTTTCCATAGTGGCCTTTGTCAGAGACGGCAAACCGGTCTATTTGCGCGACCTGGCATTCATCCGGGACAGTTTCAAGGATCCGCTCACCCGAAGTCGAATAAACGGACAGAAGAGCGTTACCCTGGCGGTGCAGAAGCGAAGCGGGGAGAATATTGTCAGGGTGACCGATGAGGTCAAAAAAGCTATCGAGGAAATGAGGCCGTTACTTCCGCCATCCCTCACGATTGACCTGACCTCGGACATGTCCAACGACGTGCGGCTCATGGTATCAGACCTGGAGAATAATATACTCACAGGCCTTATACTGGTCCTGGCTGTTATTTTCGCTTTCATAGGAGGTCGTTCCGCCGTTTTTGTGGCCCTTGCCATCCCCTATTCCATGTTTCTCACCTTCTCAATCCTGACAGGTTTTGACGTCACCCTGAACATGGTTGTCCTTTTTTCTCTGATCCTTGCGCTGGGCATGCTGGTAGATAACGGTATAGTCATTGTAGAGAATATCTACAGGCACATGCAGGACGGCTCCCCACGAGAGGAGGCCGCAAGGGTCGCCACCGATGAAGTGGCCTGGCCGGTCATTACCTCCACCCTGACCACTCTGGGCGCCTTTTTTCCGATGCTTTTCTGGCCGGGTATAATGGGGGAATTCATTGGCTACCTCCCCCAGACCCTGATCATGGCCCTCTCCTCTTCCCTGTTTGTGGCTCTGGTCATCAATCCGGTCCTTTCTGCACGATATCAGACCGTCAAGCCCAGGATTTTTGAGAAGAAAAACCGCTCAAATGAACCCCTTATAAAAAGGGGCTACCTTCGCCTTCTCATCTGGGCTCTTGGCCACCGGATTATAGTAATCCTGACCGCATTTGCACTCCTCGTGGGAAGCATTATGGCATTTGCGATCTTTGGTAAGGGTACCGAATTTTTTCCCGAATCCGAACCCAGACGCGCCTATATCAATATCAAGGCCCCGGAAGGGACCAACCTGGACACCTCGGACAATTTAGTGGCCCAGGCCGAAGAGATCGTTTCAAAATATGAGGATATCCGGTATGTGATTTCCAATATCGGCTCCATAGGAGGAGATCCCTTCTCCCAGGGAGGCACAGGTACCCATATCAACCGTGTAGCCCTTGATTTCAAGGATTTCCATGAACGCTCCATTCCGTCTTCCGAGATCGTGAAAGAAATAAGGGACAAGGCTCTCAACGCGATCAGGGGAGCCGAAGTCCAGGTGGAAAAGGAGGACGAAGGCCCGCCTACCGGTCCTCCCGTAAATATTGAGATCACAGGAAATGACATTTACGTGCTGGGGGATCTGGCTGCCCGCGTACGGAAAAAAATAAAAGACATACCCGGCCTGGTTGATCTTAAAGATAATTTTGTCAGGGGCAAGCCGGAAATCAGGGTTCAGGTGGACAAAGAAAAAGCAGCGCTTCTCGGACTGGACACCTACACAATCGCCTATACGGTAAAAGCGGCCATAAACGGCGTCAAAGTGGGCGTCTTCCGTGAGGGAAAGGATGAATACGACATCATTGCCCGGCTTCCGGACAAGGACCGCCGTTCAATGGAAAGCCTCAAACGAATAACTGTTTCGGGACCCCAGGGAGAACCGGTTCCCCTTACGAGCCTGGCCAAGGTCTCATTGGCCAGTGGTGTGGGGGCCATCATGCGGCTCGATCAGAAAAGGATAGTCACTATTTCCGGCGATGTATCCGGCCGCCTTGCGAACGATATCATCCGGGATATTGACTCCCGGCTTTCTAAAGGTTTTGATTGGCCCCGTGGGTATTCATACCGTTTCACCGGAGAGCAGAAAGAACAGGAAAAGGCCACGGATTTTTTAAGCAAGGCCTTTGTAGCAGCGCTTTTTCTCATCTTTATCATTCTTATTACCCAGTTTAACTCTTTTGTGACACCTTTCATTGTTCTTACCTCGGTTCTCCTTTCCCTGATCGGTGTCTTCTTCGGCCTCCTGGTCACCGGTACGGCCTTCGGTATTATGATGACCGGGATCGGCGTTATCAGCCTTGCGGGTGTGGTGGTTAATAACGCCATCGTACTCATCGACTATTATAACCGGCTTATGGCAAAGGGGCTCACATCCTTGGAGGCCCTAAAACAGGCAGGCATGGTGAGGTTTCGTCCTGTGATGTTGACCGCCATTACTACCATCCTGGGACTCCTGCCCATGGCGACCGGAATTAGCTTCGACTTTCGCAAACTGGCCTGGGACATCGGCGGTGAATCATCACAGTGGTGGGGACCCATGGCAGTAGCTGTAATTTTCGGCTTGGCAGTGGCCACCGTGCTTACACTGGTGGTGTTGCCGGTCCTTTGCTCCCTTGCCGACAGCCTGAAAGGCGGGCTCAAGACAACAAACACACAATGAGCGAGGCCAAAACTTCTTAGAGACAATACCTTACCTATGCGCATGCTTGACAGCGAACCCCCATTTTCTTATTCTTTAGGATATAGCAAAATGAGTGGCGAATAATAGGATTCTATTATTTGCTGGGCATATATTTCCCCTTTCAGGAGGCTTGCAATGACTCTAAATAGAAAAATCATGGTC
>CAZUHR010000054.1:0-13364 GCA_964620335.1 uncultured Desulfobacteraceae bacterium | reverse complement strand
CAATCGTCAGATCTTTGTGGCCTCTTTTTTCCATCTCAAGGCCAAGAGAAAATTTTATCCAGGCCTTTTCTGTGTCGCTTAAATCGTATTCGGTAATGATCCCTTCTATATGCTTTATTACATCATGGGGTGACTGTATTTCCAGGAGACATGTCATAAGTTCGGGGATTATTTTTTTTGCAGGATAGTCAGACTTAAGCAGTTCTTCGTATTTATTGATGGCGTCCTGTATAAGACCCAGTTCCTTTAAAGACGAAGCAGCATCTATCATTTCTGAAACACTGCCAGGGGCTGAAAGTGTCTGCTTGATAATCGAAATATCCCTGGAAGAGATTTCCTCAGCACGGTTTTTGTTGGTGTTTTCTATTTCCCTCTTTAACAGCAGGATTTTGTTGTTCAGCGAATTTTTTTTGTGGGGTTCGGATTTAGAGATGGTTGCCAGAACCTCTTCATAGACATGCAGAGACTCCCTGAGCAATCCCATGGAATAATAGGCGTCTGCTTCCTTTATTTTAGACTCAATATCCACAGTTTCATGAAATGTTTTGTATTATTGAATTGTATTACTACCATGATATTCTTATATCCTTTGTATTTCAATGATTTTTTCCATTATTCATTTGGCCTGAAAAGCAATCTGTGAGCAGGGCAATCAATTAACATGCAGCAATGGGAATTATTTAACACTTAAGATAAATGCCCTGTCTATTAAATCAGTTCATGAACTCTGTTTCCAATCAGGTCTTCGATTTCAGCGATCAGTTCACGGCAGGGAAGAACATTGAAGCGATTGTGGGCGGAAATAGTCACCTTCTTTTTGTGAGACATTTTCACCTTGAATATAAGTCCGCAGTCTCCGGGATATTTGTATGTTGTATACCTTAGGTCTTCTAACATTTTGCTGGATATATCCTCTTCACGGAGTTGGATCACAATAGCTTTTATGGCGTTCTGCCTGATGGAGGCCAGTGTGGCGATTTCCTGGGCGATGATTTTTGCTGAACTGTCGCCGATTTCGGCACTGCCTTTTATGAACAAAGGATCATCACATTTTAGAAGAGGGGATGTCTGAGAAAAGACGTCGGGAAATACCACTACCTCAGTTGAACCGGTCAGATCTTCTATGTTAAGGATAGCCATCTTGTCGCCACGCTTGGTCCTTTTCATTTTTAAGTTTTCAACGACGCCGGCAATTTTGACCGTACTTTTATCTTTTTGTTCGGAGAGCTCATCAATAGAACAGGTTGCAAATTGTTTTATCTCCTTGCCGTACCTGTCCAGGGGATGTCCTGTAATATAAAAACCGAGGGCTTCTTTTTCTTTCCTTAATTTGTCTTTTTCATCCCATTCGTCAATGTTGGGGAGTTCGAGGAGACCTCCGTTTTCCCCGTTATTAAAGTTCAGAGAACCAAATATATTAAGCTGGTTTGGGTCCCGATTGATACCGCAAAACCTCAGCACATCATCCAAGGCAGCAAAAAGCCTTGATCTGTAGGTACCCGTAAAATCAAATGCGCCACATAGGATCAGTCCTTCGAGGACTCGGCGATTGACCTTTGAGTTTTCCACCCTTTTGCAGAAATCAGCCAGATCACGAAAAGGCCCGTTTTTTGATCGTTCCTCGATTACAGACTCAACGGCCTTCAAACCCACGTTTTTTACCGCGGCCAAGCCGAAACGGATCTTTCCTCCAACTACTGAAAAGTCTGCCTGACTTTCATTAACGTCGGGAGGCAGGATGTCAATTTGCATCCCTTTGCATTCAGCAATATTCTTTATTGTTTTGTCCTGGTTACCCATATCCTGTGTAAGAAGTGCCGCCATAAACTGTACGGGGTAATGGGCCTTTAGATATGCGGTTTGATAAGCGATCATGGCATAGGCTGCGGAATGGGACTTGTTGAAACCGTATCCGCCGAATTTCTCTATTAACATAAAGAGTTTTCCGGCCGTTTTGGAATCAACACCATTTTGCTTTGCGCCATTAATAAACCTAACCTTGTGTTTTGCCATGACCTTCTGTTTCTTTTTCCCAATAGCCGCTCTGAGTTCATCGGCCTCGGCCAAAGTATAACTGGCCAGGATCTGGGCTATTCTCATAACCTGTTCCTGGTACAATATGACACCGTAAGTTTCTTTTAAAATGGGCTCAAGCTGAGGAAGAAAATAATTGATCTTGAGCTTCCCATGCTTTCCCTTAATGAATTCGTCCACCATGTTGCTGCCCAGTGGGCCTGGCCTGTAAAGGGCCACAAGGGCGATGATGTCTTCAAAGACCTCCGGTTTGAGTCTTCTTAGGAGGTCTTTCATGCCGGAACTCTCCAACTGGAATACACCTGTTGTTTTTCCTTCGCTTACGAGCCGATAAGTGGCCTCATCATTTAGGGGGATCTTGTCTATAATCACTTTTTGGCCGGTGGTTTGCTCAATCAGTCCGAGGGCCTGTTTTATAACCGTAAGGGTCTTCAGTCCCAAAAAGTCGAATTTTATAAGCCCTAGTTGTTCAATCTTATCCATTGTATACTGGGTCATAATTTCATCGTGGGACCCTTTAAACAGAGGCAAGTATTCAACGAGAGGCCTGTCCGAAATGACCACACCTGATGCATGGGTCGATGCATGTCTGGACAAACCTTCAAGCGCACGTGATATTGTCAGAAGCTTTTTAGTTTGTTCGTCACTTTGTTCAAGCCTTTTTAATTCCGGCTCTTCCTGAATCGCCTTTTCGAGGCTCACACCAGGGCCTTCCGGAACCAGCTTGGCAATACGATCCACCTCTCCTAACGGTATATTGAGGGTTCGGCCCACGTCTCTTATAACACCCCTTGCCTTCATGGTTCCGAAGGTAATGATTTGCCCGACATTATCCCTGCCGTATTTATCAGCTACATACCGTATAACTTCGTCTCTGCCGTTGATGCAGAAGTCAATATCTATATCTGGCATGCTTATGCGCTGGGGATTTAGAAACCTTTCGAAAAGGAGGCCATATTTGATGGGGTCGATGTTGGTGATGTTGAGGCAGTAGGCCGCCAGAGAGCCTGCGGCCGATCCGCGCCCAGGACCGACTGGAATACCACGGCTTCGGGCATGTTCTATGAAATCGGCCACGATCAAAAAATAGCCGGAGAACCCCATTTTGTGAATGACCTGTAGCTCAAAGCGGAGCCTGTCACTGTATTCCCGGGTTAATTCTTTGGAAAGAGGTCCTTCCTCCTGCTCCTTTTCGTTTAATCGCCTTTCAAGGCCCATCTGTGCGCCATGAGACAATATTTCATTCAGAGTTCGGCCTTCAGGAACACTGAATACAGGATATTTGTACTGACCGAATTCCATCTTATACTCACAGCGACGGGCCACCTGAATAGTATTGTCGATTGCGTCCTCAAAGCCGTGAAGCCCATGCTTCATTTCGGAAGGGGATTTGAAATAGAATTCATTCGCAGAAAACCTGAGCCTTTTCTCATCATCAATGGTTTTGCCTGTCTGAATACAGAGCAGAACATCATGTGCCTCAGCATCTTCGCGGTTGAGGTAATGACAGTCATTAGTGGCGATAAGGGGTATTGAAAGGTCCCTTGACATTTCTTTGAGAGCGGCGTTGATATTTGTCTGTTCGGGAAGACCATTGGCCTGTACCTCCAAGTAGAACCGGTCATTATCGAAAACGGAAGAGAGTTCTTCAGCTTTTTGCCTTGCTGCTTCAATTCGGCCGCTTTTAATATAATAAGGGACGATGCCCTTAAGACAGGCGGAAAGTGCTATAAGGCCGCTGTTGTACTTTTTTAAAAGCTCCATATCGATACGAGGGTGGTAATAGAAACCCTCCAGGTGACCCAAAGTTATCAGTTTGCTCAGGTTTCTATACCCTCCTTCGTTCATTACTAAAAGGATCAGGTGATAGGCATTGGGGCTTCCATCCGATGAAGGGGATTTATCGCGTCGGTCACCAGGTGCCATGTATATTTCACACCCGATTATTGGCTTGATTCCGGCTCGTTCAGCTTTTTTGTAAAAGTCCACGGCCCCGAACATATTTCCGTGGTCAGTTATTGCAACGGCATCCATCCTGTATTTTTTAGATTTATCGAGCATTTGGTCAATACGGATTGCGCCGTCTAAAAGGCTGTATTCGGTGTGGACGTGAAGATGAACAAAAGGTGAATTGATGTGGCCCACTTTATCCTCGATTGCTTTTTTCATTGGATCTCAACTTTCGAACCAAAAAGGACCTCGCGATCCATTCCCGGTTGTCAGCTTTAAAGACTACTTGAGGCTCCGCCAAATAAATACAAAATGGGAATCTAAAGAGTCTTTGCTGTTGTATATTATTAATATATTATGATACGGTATATATACAAGATCATCAAGAGAGTTTTCAGGCACAAACACCAATCACTTTCCTTTCTATGGACCGTGTCTATGAGTTGTATCCCTTTTATCGTGCAAGGAATGCATTAAGAGGCTCAATTAACTTTATTAACAATATAAAACGCAGATTAATCGCGTCCCTTTTTCTGGGTTTTTTCGTCTGAGATGGTACAGAAATCAAGGAAGCAGTTATGAACGCCGGGCAGGAAAAGATTTTGAAGGAGAGGCTTGAGCGGTTAAAAAACCAAAACAAGAAGTTAAGAGTGCAATCATCTGTTCTCAGGAAGGAGAAAGAATCTCTCGAAAAGGCTTTAAAAGTAAGCCAGAAGTTACTCAATTATAACCCCGGGGCGATCGTTCTTATCCAGGATGAAAAGTTCATTTTTATCAACGAAATCCTTCGGATGCAATTGGGGCACAAAGAAGAAGAAATCATAGGGCGCAATTTTCTAGAGTTCATTCATCCCCGTTCTAAAGAATTCGTACGAAATTTGCATCAACGAAGGATTGCCGGAAAATCGGTCCCAGATCAATATGAGGTGCTTTTTGCAACAAAAAGCGGCGAACCACTATGCTGTGAGGTTGTGGTTAGGAAGATCCGGCATCGGGGCCGAACCTCATTCCTGCTCAATATTGTCAGCCTGGACGAAAAGAAGCAGAAAGAAAGGCAGCAGCTGCAATCACAGAAGAGGGAAGCACTGGCTCGTATGGCGTCAGGCTTGAGCCGCGAATTCGAGGATTGTCTGAGTGTTATGGGTAAGCAGCTTCCCAATCTTCAGCATATCGAATCTGCGAGAGATTCTGGTTTTAACGAATCGTTGAAAAAGATTGAGGCCGCCATTGAAAAGGAGCATCTCATTGTTCGCCAACTGGACAGCTTGGCAGATTTTCAAAGGCAAAGACCGGGCACAGTCCTTTTCGACTTGAGAAAGGCGGTTAAAGATGCAGTCGAACTGGCAAGACAGAGCTGGAAAGAACAGCCTGAGCATCTTGGCGGCAAGACGCACCTCAAGACCTATCTGAGGACAATATCGCCAGTGGAAGGGCACCCGGAAGAGATAAGGGATGCCATTTTGAGCATTATATTGAATGCTGTCGACGCCCTGCCGACTGGCGGGGAGATCTATTTAACTACTGAGGAAAACGCCGGTTTCGCCCATGTTTTTCTGCAGGATAACGGTGTAGGCATTAAAGGGGATATCCAAGACAAAATGTTTGACCCTTTTTTTACCACAAAGGGCGGCCTCCGACCGGGTCTTGGGTTAAGTCTGTCATACGCCACGATCAGTCGCCATGGCGGAGAAATTGAATTTATAAACCTGGAGGGTCAGGGGGCAACTTGCACCATCAAACTCCCACTTGCCCAAGTCAACCCTTTGAAAAAGGCCAGGAGCCCAAAAAAAAGGATTAATAACTCACGTATCCTAATCATTGCTGATGAAGGCATGGTTAAAGACCTGCTTCTTCAGTTATTTGTTAGAAGGAAGGGGAAGGTGACGGCCGTTTCCAATACCAGGGATGGTTTTAAGGCATTGAGGAAAAACAAATTTAATCTTGTTATTGCAGACCTGAATGCATTCCCCCTTGATCCATCAAAAATTATACCAGAAATCAAAAAAATAGACCCCAGTTTGCCAGTTGCGCTGGTGAATGCAGAGTCAAAAGGCAAATCATCCCGCGCCTTGAAAAAACTGGGTGCGGACCTGGTAATCGGTAAGCCACTTGAAATGGACAGGATTGTATCCCGTGTTTCATATGTGTTGAGGTAGTTATCCAAGTGAGTAAACTAGTTGAAAGTCCGGAAGTACCATTAGCCGAAAGGATGAGGCCGAGAACGCTTGAAGACATGGTTGGGCAGGAGCATCTCCTTGGCCATGATTCTCTTCTCCCCAGGGCCCTGCGGAGAGGTCACATGTTTTCAGTAATTTTTTGGGGCCCTCCTGGATCAGGGAAGACCACTTTAGCAAGGCTGATGGGTTCCTACACTCAGCTTCCCTTTCAAGCATTCTCCGCAGTCACCTCGGGCGTAAAAGAACTAAGAAGGATGGTAGAAGCTGCCGAAGAGGCCAAAGCAGTCTCTGGCAAACCCACAATCCTTTTTGTGGACGAGATCCATCGATTTAACAAGGCCCAGCAGGATGCGTTCCTTCCATATGTCGAAAACGGACTTATAATACTGATCGGGGCAACAACACAAAATCCCTCTTTCGAGGTGATTCCGCCGCTTCTTTCAAGGACCAGGTTGATGGTTCTTCAACCTCTTGGAAAAAAGGAGATCATGAAGATTTTGCTCAGGGCTTTGGGCGACAAGGATCGAGGTCTGGGGGCTATGGATATAGAAATAATGCCGGAAGCAATGGATTTTTTGGTCGAGTCTTCCCAGGGAGATGCCCGTGTGGCCTTAAATAATCTTGAAGCAGCAATTAATCATATATCTAACGGAGAGGGAACGCAGCCTTTGAGGGTGGGGGTGAAAACCGTTGAAAAGATCCTCGGAAGAAAAGCCCTTCCCTATGACAAGGACGGGGAAGAGCATTATAACCTGATCTCGGCCTTTCACAAAAGTCTTAGGGGAAGTGATGCTCAGGCATCAATTTATTGGCTTTACCGGATGTTGATGGCAGGAGAGGACCCACTGTTCATTGGGCGGAGAATGATCCGTTTTGCCACAGAAGATGTTGGCTTAGCTGACCCGGGTGCTTTACAGATGGCACTTGCCGCTTTCGAGTCCTGGCAAAAGGTGGGACCTCCAGAGGCCCAACTGGCACTGGCCCAGGCCGCAGTTTATCTCGCGTCTGCGCCAAAAAGTAATGCGCTTTACCTTGCGGAAATGGCTGTCAAAAAGGAGGTGGAAAGATCGGGGGACCAACCGGTCCCGTTACACATCAGGAACGCGCCTACCGATCTGATGAAAAAGTTGGGCTATGGGAAAGGTTACCGCTATCCCCACAATTATGCAGGCGGCCGGGTAGAACAGGAATACCTGCCCAAGAATGTCAAAAACCGGGTTTTTTATCGTCCAACCGAAAGGGGTTTTGAAAAGGATATAAGAAAGAGAATGGGGGGCGGGAATAGGCCCGACCTTCCACCCCTTGAAAAAGGAAAAGGCGGTTAAAGGTAAAACCTGAAACCGCCTTTTAATTTGTCTCTTACCAGGGCATCTCACCCCATGTTAAAAAACCCGCTGGCAAAATCAGCGGGTTTTCCTGTTCCCAAAAGCCTTTTTGTCTCATTATTTCCAAATTTGTGAATTACTGGCCCTTTATGTCTTCATATTTCCATAAGCTATTTTCTCCTCAAAAAGAGCCGGTTCCATGAAGGCGATGATATTCATTGAACGCCAAAGCCAAAGGATCATGTTTTGATTCAGGGTCTTCAAACTCACCGCCGCATTCCATGCACTTAAAGTATTCAACGGGAACATTTATCCTCTCACCCTTAACAGTAATCTCCTCGTCAGTTTTGATATGTTGAACATCGGTTATTTTTTCACAATTTGGGCAAATGTGCTTCATGGTTTTCACCTCATCCCTTTCATTAGTGAGCTATATTTTTTCGCCTGCCTAAGCTGGAAAATTCAGGTGCTCTGCATTCAGAATACCTAAAGCTTCTAAATAGGCATCATTACATAAAGATCAACTTTTAGGATAATGTCATATAACACACCAATTCCAGGTCTTCAGGGGCATATGATTTGCCTTCCGGTTCTTCCTCTTTCTCTGGCTCACCAGCCATCTCAAATTGTCTGGTAAAAGTCTTTAATGCATCCTGCAGCTCAGAATAATTTCTTTCTTTGTTGAAACCATCCCTCAATGATTTCAGATCTTTTATAAATGCCGTACTCATCGGAGCATTAATTGTTTTAATAATGTCATACGCTAAAGATTTGTCCACTTTACGGAGAGTTACCCCCTCTCTCAATATTGCAATCAGGTCTGATTGAACTTTATCCAGCCTTTTTGGTGCCAACATCGCAGCCCTTTTGGCCCTTGTGTCCTCTGAGATAGCAGCCTTAATCCTTTCCTTGATTTCATAAATGTCAATATCCGCTTCAATCCTGGGCGTATCAGGCTTGCAATAGATCCTTCTAAAAATATCCAGCCTGTTATCAAGGATACGGTTGTAACCCACATCATAAAAACGCCAGAAATGGTTATCCTCCGCCTTGTAATAGAAAAAGACTCCGGAACCCACATCTCTTCTGTCTTTTCCACTGTGTATTCCAAAAGGGATGTTTTCGATCTGGGAGGCTGAATAAGACTTCAGGAACTGTGATAACTGCTGTTTCATTAATTCATTGCCTGCAAGCTCGCTGAATGCTTCCAGCTCCTCAATAATTGAACGGTCTTCTGCAGCAATTCGATCCAGGGTATTAAAAGTTTTTGGATCGGCAACCTCTCCCATCACGCTGCTGTCCAGGCCGATAGTTTCATTAATTTGAGTAAGCTTATTCTGAAGTTTCCGTATCAAGTGCAGCAACTTTTCAAGCCCTTTTTCCGGAAAGAAATTATAGATATCCAGAGTATCGAACGGGGTTCCAAGCCGGTCAATACGTCCCGCCCGCTGAATCATTCTGGTGGGATTCCAGTGAAGATCATAGTTGATCATTGTATCGGCATCCTGCAGGTTCTGCCCCTCACTCAGTACGTCGGTGCTTACAAGGACTTCAATCTCTTTTTCCGTGCCTGCCAGTTCATCACGTAGATTGGCGCGAGGTGCAAATCTTTCAATTAAGGCCTGTCTTTGTTCTGTAGGCACATCGCTGTCGATGATTCGGGTATTACGGTTGATTGCTGCCTTTATATTCTCATTCTCCCGAAGGTATCTATAAACATAGCGGGCTGTGTCTTTGAAATAGGAAAAAACAAGTACTTTCTTGCCGGCAAGGTCGGTGGTTAAAAGGGAAATGAGTTGTTGTAGTTTATCGTCTTCACCCTCTTGAATAGGCTCTACTGCAGAATGAACCCTGCCCAACACCTCAACATCATTATCAATATCAGCCCTTATTCGCCCAATGTCATAATCACCTGTATCGATCTGTGGAAGGTCAGTAATGACAGATTCAAGTGTTTCAGGTTCTTCTTCTTCAAAGGCCAATATCTTCCGGTATTCGGAACCATCGAGGAGTCTTCCCTTTTCTAAATGGTCCAAAAATGCTCTTTGAAAACCGAGCTGGCGGTTGATACTTATTCGGAAAGCATGGGTGCTGCTTTCAAAACGCTTCAGGAACAGGGTCTTGATGAGTCCTATCAGGGCCTGATTCCTTACGTCATCTTCCTCATCTTTCTTGGTCTTGTCTATCTTATACTGCTCAGTGTTGTATGGGGTTAGATGAAGTTGATCAATTAGGTTGACAATGTCTTCATAGATGTTCTCATAGGTTGATTCGAGGTCATAGCGGACCGTGTGAAGGGTCCTTTCCGGGAATTTTATGCGTTTTCCGTTTATAGTGGCCTCGGGATAATTTGCCTTCACATAGTGCCGCGTTCTTCGAATGACTACCTCTTCCAGCAGGTTGAACAGGTTTGTAAGGCCTTTTTCTGCACTGACAAAATAGGTCTTAAGATTTGCGATTCCCGCTGCCCTGAAATGATAGTCATCTCCCCGTGTAATTAGATTGATCTGGTGATACAGGTCCAGGAGGGTGTTGTTGATGGGAGTGGCTGTCATAAGGACCAGCTTTTTACGCGGACCCGCCCCCAGAATACGTTCCAGGTTTTTGTACCGTTCGATAACCGTGTTTCGAAAATTGTGGCTCTCGTCCACAAGCACAACTTCCACATCCTGGTAGCGTTCAACCGGACAGTCCTTTTGTCCAAGTTCCTCCTGGGAATGTACCTCTGCCTGGATGTTTGCATTGTACAGTTCAGTCTTCCACATATCCCTGAGCTGTGCCGGACATATCACCATGGCCCGTTTTCGCTGGTAGTAGGCGTAATGCTCCAGGATCTTTTTGCCCATATAGGTTTTACCCAGGCCCACCGAGTCACTGATCATTACGCCGTCGTATTTATTAAGGATCTTTAATGCCTTGACATGGCCTTTTTCCTGGAACTCTGTCAGTTCCACCTTGGAACTCGTAAAAAGATCTACCCCTTCTGTATCCAGCTCATCTCTAAAATACTCATACAGGGCCTTGATATAAACCCAGTAGGGTTCCCACGGGTAGTCCCCGTGCTTTGACTTTCTCAAAAGATCAATAAGCTTTTTCTTGTAATCTTCGGCCTGACCCCAGAAGCGATCAAACCATTCACGATAGGCTTTTGCGATAATAGTGCTTTTTTGTACTGCGTTTAGTTCCGAGTTCTGGGTAAGACCCGCTCTTGTAAAATTGCTGGAGCCAACAATAACAGTATCGTCAAAAATGTATGCCTTGCCGTGGAAAAAGGATTTGGTATAGAGACGGATCTGGACCTCATCCTGCCCCAGGAATTCTACTAAATCCTCTACGACTGTTTTATTCTCCCGGCTCAAATTTTCTTCTGTGAGATCCTGCTGGATGGCTGACTCGATATCTATGTCAATTAGCTGTGTCGGGCGACCGGTCTTTGTGGGAAGGCCATGGGTTGAAGGCTCACGGCCTAAAAGCAGGCGGAATTTTGATATTCCGTTCAGCTTTTCACGCACAAGGGCATATCCACCGATGTTAAAAAACCCGCTGGCAAAATCAGCGGGTTTCCTGGTTTCTAAAAGCTCATTCAACACATCAAAAACCTGATACTCTGAATTATCAATTATATCCGGGACTGTCATACTCGCAACCTTTCATAGCAAAAAATCGGTTGACTTTTTAAAAAAAATGCCAATAATTAATACAAATGACTAAAGCTTCCGTCCCATACGGAGGCGAATGGGCTCTGCATTAGCAGGGCCTTCTTTTTTGAATTTTACATTCTTATTTCCTCTTCTATATCCTCCAGATATATAACTTGATTGGCTGCTTCTTCCAGATTATCAGAAAGACGATCTGATGGAGCAATAACAACAGTTTTTTTCTTTTTCCCTTTCAGATACCTAATCAATTTCACAAAATCCCCATCACCGCTTAAAAGGACAAAAACATCATACCGCCCTATACCATCTAAAACGTCAATGGTCAGTTCCACATCGAAATTGCATTTATGCTTGAATTCCCCTGCTGTGTTATCATATATCCGCCCCACTGGTTTATGCCTTACCTTAAACGAAAGGCTTCTTAAAAACTTAAAATAGTTCAACTTATTTTTCTTTGCCTCTGTGAAATCAGTCAAAGAGTGTCCGGAATGAACATCAAAGTATTGGGCTTTGGATGGTACCCCTTCGTAATAATAAAACGAGGGAGACTCATAAAGTTTTTCAAAAAATAATTTAAACTTTCTCCAATCAACCCGCCATCCTGCCTTTACAAGGTAATAGTGAATATTGGATGCATCGATACATATATAAGCTTTAAGTTTCTTCATCACATTCATTCAATCAGGCAAGGTTTCTTTGACCAGTTCTTTCAGTCCTATTAGATACTTTTCGTCTTCAGGTGCCCCTTTAATGCGTAGCCATGTTCTAAGCAGGCTCATTAATATGGGAATAGCATCATCTGATAACCTTATGGGCAAGGGCTTGTAACTTGCCCTATGAACTGGAAAAATGACCTGTATTCGGTCCAATCGGGCAACGCCCTCAATTGGCGTCATGCCTGAGGGTGTTTTCGGGCAATAGAAAAACTGATTATACATTAGGGCTTTTATCCTTGCCGTCATGATCGGAGGGAATCCTTGCGGGCGTTCAGGCTTCTCAATACCAAAAATGGGCACAACGAGGATACTATCTTGCTGCAAATGCTTTTTGCCTTTGGACTTTAGAAGAGAAATTACATCGTCAAATATAGTATTTTTTGCCGGTAATACTATGGCTGCCCTTCGTTTGGCTTTTTGTATGATCAGTTCTTCGTTTAACCTCAGCCTGAGTCTATAGAGAGGAAGTTCGTCTTTCCTTTGAAAGTCTGTTTCCCGGATATTCCTGATCGTAAAGTTAGTGATGTTGTGTTCGGTTGGGTCGGCTCTCTGGGCTTCGAGAATTTGGGGGATAATGTCCGGTTGAGGTGAGGGTACCCAGCACAACTGGCCTAATGTGGGCTTTTCCCTGAATCTTTCCCCTGAAATATCTACATAAAAGGGGTCTATCAATTGTGTAATACCCATGCCTTAATCAAATTCGGTCACAGAATCCTCGATTTTTGCCTTTCCCTGAACAGGGAAATCCAGGGCATCACCATTCAGATAATCCAAAGCTTCGAAATAGGCTTCATCATATATTGGCTGTTCACGGTCTAAACGAATGTATTTCTCTTGATTCTCTCTAATTTTTGAGATCAACAGCTTTCCTTTTTCTATTTTTTTCTTCGATAATTTTTTCATGGAAATATGTTTGACAGGTTCAGGTTCCTGTGCACTGGAAAAATCGAGCAGATCACCTGGTTGGACACCCATCATCGGCTCGGTCTCAAAATAAACATGGTCAAGCAGAGCGTATGTATCCCCTGCCCATTTTCTGACAGCCCCTTGCAGTGGCCCAGTGATGTAAAAAGGCAAGCTTGATCCAATAGCCGGTTCCCTCTCAGCTCTGTGTTTATATAAAAAGTGTTCTTCATCATCGAATTGGCTTTCATAGGGAAAGGCTTCAATAAAACCTCCGTCAACAGCCCTCTTAATAGCTTCTAATGATTCGCCACAGAAAGGACCATAATGGACAAACTTCCATGGCCAGCCTGTTAAGATGGCACCGTCATTTTTTCGTGCATAGTATAGATCTGTAAGGTAAAGGAATTTTATCAACCTGATTGGTGATAATACCTCGTCCCTTTCAGTGGCTAGCCAAGTGATATATCGAATCAATTCCAAAATCTTAGTCGTCATCTTTGCTCCAAAAATAGAGGCTGATTTATTCAAGTTCCTTCAGATGTCGCTTGACTGATTTTCCAGGTTCACAATTTATTATCAGAACCATCTCTTTATTAC
>CAZUHR010000053.1:0-13535 GCA_964620335.1 uncultured Desulfobacteraceae bacterium | reverse complement strand
CCGCCCATTTCGTAAACCATTTCGCTTAATGCCGTTTTCATTTCCCGGGAGGTGGGATCGAGCACCAGCTTTACTTCAAAACCCAATCCCTCAAGCCTTGCGGCCACCTCTTTGGCGTCTTCGGCAGCGTTAGGGAGCTTGGGCCATTTCTCGTAATTACTGATTCCCACCACCAACGCATAGTAATCCTGATAAAGCTCGATTTTTTTCCCTTCTTTAGAAAAAATTTTTATGCCACGAATGCCGCTGGTAGTTGAATGAGAAGTATCAGGAGCTGCTATAAGAAAAAAGGGAATAAACAGGAAGATGTAAATGAAGAGCTTTCTCATCTCAATAAACACAATATCCCTCTCCCGAGCAGGTGCTGCATCGTTTTCCTTGAGAGGCCGGATATGCCTCCCCGCACCCGGGGCAGATCTTGACATTTTCTTTGGGCTTTTTTCGAAAAGGCCTTGTAACCCGGACGGCGCGACAGGATAAGACAGATCTGCCGGCATTGAGCATGTCTTCATGCAGGATATCCAATGGGAGATCCTCTTTTTGGATCCTTCGCATGTACCAGTTATAGATATTCGGAAATAGTTGGGCCTTTTTTAGATCGAGCCATACCCGGTAACCTGCCAGTCTCCTCTTGTCATAAAGGCACAGAGCGAATTTGTCCCAGTCCAAGACCTTGAGCCAGCCGTTGCCGATGGTGCACGGTGTAAATATCTGAACGGCATCGGGCAGGCAGTGGCAGGTCTCGGAAACAGCGTCCGCTTCCACATTTGGCCCTATGAGTTCCTGGGCCCAGTCTACCATTAACCCGCCCAAGACAAGGCCGGGAGACACAAAGCCATGAAAGCGCTCTATATCATTAAAAAAGACATCTAATGTTCTGCCGCAGATAATCATTTCGGGAAGAGCCGAATCTATATTATCAAGCTTCTGCATCCTGCTCCCCGCAAGCCTCAACACGGCACGGCACATAGCGGTGCAAGGGCGTGGCAGCCAGCCTGTCCCGGTGTGTATTCTTGGTAAGTCGATTGACGTTGACTCCGTAGGTTTGGCCCTGGTAATCCAGTCCAAACCCGTGGGGTATGGTAACCGTACCCGGTGCGGCAATGTCTGAGACCTCTACCGGTATCCTGACACGGGAGGACTCCGTGGTCACCCAGGCTTTCTCGCCGTCCTCGATGCCTAACGCATATACGTCTTTTTTATTCATGACCGCCGTACATACTGTCTTGTGCTCATTCCAGGTCGGATCCCTCATGATGCTATTTGCCGTGTATGGGAAATGCCTTCCAGCAACCAGTATCAGGGGAAAGTCCTCTTTGTTTATTGCGGCTTTTTCAGCGTCCGGCTGGATCTCCCTGATCCAGTCCGCCATTTCTTCGATGTGAAGGTGTATTTTTTTTTCGGGTGTTCTCAGCTTCTCCAGGTTGTTGTCAGGGTCCAGCCTGCCGATAACGATACCTTCCGGATGGTCCAGAAGCCTTTGAAACAGTGAATCACCCAGAAAGGGTGTTACCTCGTAACCTGCCCTGACCAGATCATCGGCCGCGTGTCGGGGGTACATTGCGAACAGACCCCAGACCGAGGCCAGGTGGGCGGAATTCATGCCTTTTCCTAAAGTCTTTGCCAGGATAAAGGGTAATAACCTGGCTCTCTTCTTATCCTGATTCATCCATTTCATAAGCTCAGAGGCAAAACCTTCACGGTCAGCACTAAGGCCGGCCTGGGACATGGACTCGGGTATCTGGGGCAAAAGCCCTAAGGCTTCGGCCAGCCGGGTGTATATTTCTCCCTCCTCCAAAGGTTCGCCCCGGGCCTCACAATAAGGGTGGCGGAGCTGAAAGTATGTTTCAGGAAAGGTTAGACTGAAAAAGGTAGCGTCCCATTTTTCAAAGGCAGACCTTGCCGGAAGCACGTAATGACCCAAACAAGCGGTTTCGCTCATTGAAATTTCAATGGTGACCAGCAGGTCCAGTTCCTTAAAAGCCTTTTCATATGCTGAGGTATCCGCATAGGAGCGCAGGGGATTTGACCCGCTAATGATCATGGCCCTCAGACGATTATCTTTCTGTGAGAGAATCTCCTCCGGGACCACGTTGGGGGGAAAATACCCCATAATGGCCGGGATATTGGTCTCTTCTGTTCGCCAGGTCTTCGGGTCACGTTCATCAGAATGAGGCCCCATAGGCATGAGGTGCCCGTTGAATACATTACCGCCGGGCGTACCAATACGACCGCAAACTGCCATTAGAACCATTTCAAGATATGAATTCATGGTACTCTGCCGGTCCATGAGCAATCCCAAATCCGTCCTCATGGCCGTTGGACTTGTGGCGTATACTCGGGCCACCTCCTTGACTGCGCCATAATCCACGCCGCAGACCTCGAGTGCGGAGGCCACGTCAAAATCCTTGAACCACGGCGCGATTCTGTCAAAACCCTGGCAATGGTCATTTATATAGGTTCTGTCTTCCCAGCCTTCCTGAAGAATGATGGAGATCAGGGCCTTCGAGAAAAGGGCCGCAGTTCCGATCCTTATTTGCACATGTGTATTTGCCTTTTTGGCGGTCTCGCTCAACAGGGGGTCTATAACGATCAATTTTTTGTCTGGGTCCTTGGCGAATTCATTAATCCGTTTCCGTGCCCGGTTTACCCCTGAATTGCTCACGTATCCGTTCCAGCCCATGACCAAAAAATTCTCGGCCCGGTCCAGGTCCGGGATTAAATGCAGATTCTGTCTGCCGTAGGCCCGGCCGTTGATCCAGAAAAGCCCGGTCAGTTCCTGTGCCAAGGGAGAGTAATGATACTGGGAACCGAGGGCCGTTAAAAGCGTGCGACCGAAACCCGTCTCCATATGGCAGCCCTGACCCCCGCCCCCCATGTATGCCAGGGCTCGAGGGCCGTGTTCATCCAGCACCTGTTTCAGTTTCTCAGAAATTTCGGATATTGCCTGTTCCCAGGATATTTTCACGAATTCATTTCCTTCCTTTTTAAGAGGATGAGCCAGTCGCTCCTTGTGATCCTGGTAATGGGCGATTTTCATGCCTTTCCGGCATACATACCCTTTTGTCCTGGGATGGTCCCTGTCAGGACGGACCTTGGTAATGCGGTGTCCGTGGGTCTGTATCTCAAGGCCGCAATTATGGTAACAAAGTGCACAAAATGTCTTTTTCCATTCCGACATAGATTATCTCCTTCCCAATTTCACGGAATAATCGATGTTCAAAGCTACCAGCGCATATTGAATGCATGCTTTTCTTGCAATATATTGATAAATTAAAGCAACATTAGAATTTTAAAGTTCCCTCCACCTTCATTTCAGTTCTCTTGCATTTTCAATATTTAGTCCAATGAACCCATAGAACGCGATCGGAATCTTTTTTTTGGAAATGGGTTTTTTATATTCATATATCATATTGCAAAATTCAGCAACAATCGGGTATAAATAATGCTCTTTCAGGGTAGAGTCTCGGTTCATCACCTGATAAAAAGTAATGGGATGCAAGAAGTGAAATATTCCGGGCTTGCGGATTGCTACCCTAAAAAACAGGTATTTAAAACTTGATCTGTTAATGTTATTCCTATATCCGTTTCTTAGGCTATCAGGCTTAAACCGGAAGGCTTATTTTAAGCAGCAGCTTCAACGTGGGTCAAGATTGAGTTAAAGTTGAAAATGCACAAAGCGCATTCCCCGCAGCGATTCGACCGAGTATACCGAAGCCTTGCTGCAGGGAACTTTAGTCTACAAGGAGGTATCTCATGGAACGTAAAGAATTGATGGAAATGTTTAACAAACGCCCCAGGATCGGCGCTCTTGCAACATCAAACAAGGAGGGAGATGTTAATGCGGCTGTGTTCGGATCGCCCCGTATGATTGATGAGGATACAGTTGTCATGGGAATCGGGGAAAATCGATCTTTCAGAAACCTGCAAAGAAACCCAAAGGCAGTCTTTATTGTCATGGAACCCGGTGAGACCGTCATGGATTGGAAGGGGGCCAGAGTATATCTTGAGGCGGTTGATATGCAAACGGAAGGTGATTTTTTTAACCAGATCAAACAGAATATTACCAAGGCGGCAGGTCAGAAGGCTGCGGATATGATCAATGCGGCTATACGCTTCAAGATCACAGAGGTAAGGCCGATTGTGGATATGGGTTAGTTCCGGATTATTACCGCCTTTCGGGCACACCCCCAAAACTTATAGGGGGGAGAGGTATGTCTGACACCCATAAGGTATCATTGCCAATCGCTTTAATGAGCACATCGGGTTTATGGGAGTATAGGTAGCCGTATGGTTTTCCGTCGGGGCCGAGAATAGTAAAAAGTATGGGTTTGAATATAGGCGTGAATTCAAGCCACTCAACAATCTCATCTAATTGTGCACGGTCCTTCACTAAAAGCCATTTATCGGGAATTAGCTTTCTGCCGTCTTCCTTTGGATCAAATATAACAGCCGACGGGAAGGAAAAAGAAGGGCCGGCATAATAGACCAGGTACTTGTCCCAGTCGGCAGCCAGATCCCGAATTGTCTTTTTGTTTCCAGGCCCCCATTGTGCAACTATTCTTCCGTAGTTCGCAGAACAGGATAAAAATGAAAAGACGAGCAAAAAAGGCAAAATAAGAAAGGATATTTTTCTAATATCACATTTTTTATCGCAAACGGTCATGTTTTCAGTCATCTTATAAAATATAATCCCATAACTACACATTTTTATCTCCCCTTAAAGTGCGGATTTCTCTTTTCCAGGAAAGCCATTTTACCTTCTTTTAAATCTTCACTTTGGAGAGAATTGATAAACAGCGCTCGAAGCGCGTCTTCGTCATCTTTTTCAAGCATGGGGTATTCGGTAATCTTATAAAGGGCTGACTTGGTGCCTTGAAGTGATAGAGGCGCGTTATCTACAAGTTCTTCAGCAAGATCATAGGTGAAAGACTCAAAGTCTGCATCATCGACAACATGGTTTACGAGACCCATCTTGAGGCAACTCTGACTGTCATATGTGCGCCCTGTGAGGAAAATTTCAAGGGTTCGGGCAAACCCCAATACTGTAAGAAATCTCCTGTATCCTTGGTAGGGGTATACAAGACCTAACTTGGCTGGAGGCATTCCCATATTAGTACGCTGCGCTGCGATACGAATATCACATCCAATGGCGAGTTCACATCCTCCCCCAAAGGCATGCCCGTTGAGCATAGCAATTACCGGATAAGGGAAATTTCTAATTGACAGGAGGGCTTTTTCAAGCGGGGTGGTCTTTTTCAGGGATGCCCTTATATCAGGTGAAGTAGCGGCCGCCAATTCAGAGATGTCAAAACCTGCTGAAAAAAATTTGTCCCCGGCTCCCCTGATGACAAGTACTCTAACTGAACCTTCGTCTGCCAGATCTTCAATTGTATTTGCCATATTATGAAGACACTCAGGGATAAGAAAATTCGCCTTTTCCGGACGATTGATTACCAATGTGCAGACATATTCTTGCCTTTTCACAACAAGTTCAGGTTGCCTTGTCATTTTCTCCCCATTTTTCTTTCTGAGCTGAAAGAAACTAGAGTTTAAGACTATCACAAAATTTTTTCTAAGGCTATCTCTTGTAAAGGATAATCTCGATAAAGCACCTTTTGGTTTTTCTTATTCTTTGTGCTTTCTTTCTTGGCAAAGGTATCTGAGTCTATATATCATCATCTTTGACTTGAATCCTTATGCTGTTGTATATAAGCCTTATCTGGCACGGCATTTTGTGTTAGTCTTCGGAAAAGGATTTTTGAATATGCAAACCTATCTATTTATATGTCTGATCGTTTTCCTTGCGGGTTTTACTCAGGGGCTATCAGGTTTTGGCTCTGTTCTGCTGTCTTTGCCGCTTCTTGCAATCTTTATAGATATTAAGACGGTAATTCCCCTTGTTGCCCTTATCGGTCTTTCCATAACCATTATGCTTCTGGTTCAAATGTGGAAACATCTGGATTGGAAAAAAATCTATCCGCTTTTTCTGGGATCTTTCCCAGGCGTTCCCATTGGTGTTTTCTTTCTGAAAATACTGGACAAGGATATGATTCAATGGATTCTCGGGGTCATATTAATAGTCTATTCCATCTACAGCCTTTTTTTTCGCTCACAAAGCAAGGGAATCAGGGAAAGATGGGCTTACGTTTACGGCTTTTTTGCGGGATGCCTTGGGGGTGCACTGAGCGCGGCCGGGCCACCGGTAATTATCTATACCTCTTTGCAGGACTGGACTAAAGACAAAATAAAAGTGACGCTTCAGGGGTTTTTTGTAGTCTCGGGCAGTGTTGTCGTCTTTTTTCAAGCGGTTAGCGGTCTTACGACTTTGAGTGTTTTGCGTTATTTCTTGGTGTCTATGCCCCTGTTAATCCTGGGAACATATGTGGGTTCCTTTTTCTATGGAAAAATAAACGAGAAAGACTACAAGCGAATTATCCTGATACTTCTTGCTCTGCTGGGAGTTTTCATGATCTACAGGACAATGTGAAGAATAGATGTGATTCTTTATTAGCAATTTGAAATTTGGATTAATTGATCTGTCAGGCAATATTCAGGGTTTGGACCTGTATTCTTCCTGTAAAAGAAGATTCAAGGACCGTCTAAAGTAAAATTTTTGATGATGTATTTTAATTTAGATTTCTGGCGAAAGGAAAGTCTTCCGAATCTCACACTTCGGCGTTTTATTTTTTTGGTTTGAAACATGATTTCAGCCGTTTCAACATCGGAAACGACTTTGCAAGGAACCTCCCCCATCCATAAATTATTATTTATCAGAATTTTTAGTTCACACGGTTCCTTTCTCAGCTTGATTCCCTGATCAATATAATAAAAGGAAAGCCCATGCATACTGATATCGCCGACCTGGTTTTTGGTTAGTGAATTCCCCAGTACGACGAATATCCCGTCTATTGCTTTTGATCTTCTTTTTTTCCGTATATTGAAGGTTAACATTCTTCTGATGAATGACATTGTTATCCCTGCTTAGTTTTAGAATAAAGGTGCAAATTTCACCCTTTCACATTATCTGCCCTTTGAAACAATAAGGCTCCATCTAACGATAGGTTTTGCTTTATCAAGATGATCAGCTTAACAGCCACGTTCTGTCAGGAGCACAAGGTAAGCACATTTTGAGGTATTTGTCTATGGGCGAATTACCTGAATGGAGATCAGTTTATGAGAACATAATAGATTTATGCGAAAAGAGCTGAAAGTGGTCGAGCGTAACCTCATTTTCACATCTTATTCCGGCAATATCCCTATATATTAGGATTGGTATGCTGTATTCATTTAAAATAGTTTCCCGGCCTTTATCTCCCGGTTTTTTCTTGACAGAATAGAAAGAATGATATAGATTATGACTGACTAGTCGGTCAATATAAACATTGTTAATATTAGCAAGTTATAGATAGGTGCTTTAATAAATTGACCATTTGGTCAAAAATGTGAGACGTTCGTTGAAGCTTCACGAAAAAAAGAGGGAAGAAAAACGCACCCTGATCATTCAGGCAGCAGCAAGGCTCTTTGCGCATAAGGGTTATTCCGGAACCGCAATGGCGGACATCGCTGTCCGGGCTGAAATCGGGAAGGGAACGATCTATGAATATTTTAAGAGCAAGGAGGATCTGTTTTTTGCTGTTTTTGAATGGTTTGCCCGGATGAGCTGGTCAGAGGGAAAGATCAGTGTTTCGGCTATTGGTGGTACGGCCTCTCAAAAGCTTGAAGTATTGAGCGATTCAATCATGAATACGTGGACAGAAATGGAGGAGGTTTATTCGCTGGTAATGGAATTCTGGGCCGCTTCAGCCTCTTCTCAGATACGTAAACGGTTTAAAGAGTCATTCAGAAAGGCCTATAAAAACTTCAGGGGCATCGTCTCCGAGTTGATACGAGAAGGCATAGCCAACGGTGAGTTTGCTCGGGAGGTCGATCCTGAGGCTGTTGCCGCCTCTCTTGTGGGAACATGGGATGCCCTGCTCCTTCAGGCATGGTTTGATGATGATTTTGATCCCATTACTGCGGCCCGAAAATACATAACCGTCCTAATCAGGGGAATGGCAATATAAAAGGACAAGGATTAAAGGAGCTTTTTATGAGAAAGGACCTTTTCAGGACCGGGATGTGGGTGTATATCTTGCTCGTTTTCCAAGTGGTCTGGCACGCGGCAAATGTAAATGCTTTTGATGCCCAGGCAATAGTAAAGGCCAGCTTTGATTATTGGCGCGGTAAAACCTCCGTCGCCATTGTGGACATGACCATTCACAGGCCCACCTGGGAACGGATTGTCACTATCAAGGCATGGACGAGGGGTGAAGAGGACAGTATCTTCCGCATTATGGCCCCTGCCAAGGACAAGGACAACGGAACCCTCAAAAAGGGGAAGAATATGTGGATGTATAATCCCAAGATCAACCGCGTAATCAAGATCCCGCCCTCCATGATGTCCCAGTCATGGATGGGATCGGACTTTTCTAACGACGACCTGTCAAAAACCGATAGTCTCCTCAGTGACTACGTCCACGAGATTATCGGAACGGAGACCCACGATGGCAAAACCGTATATCTCATTCAATCCAGGCCAAAACCTGATGCACCGGTAGTATGGGGCATGCAAAAGCTCAAGATACGGGAAGATCATATCTTTTTGGAGCAGGCATTTTTTGACGAAGATCTTAAACCTGTCAGGGCCATGTCCGCGCATCAGATCCAAATGCTTGGCAACCGATTGTTTCCGAAAAAGTGGAGAATGCAAAAGGTGGATGTCCCGGATGAATACACGCTCCTTGAATATAAGGAACTCTCTTTTGATGATAATCTGCCGGACCGGCTCTTTACCCTGTCCAATTTGAGAAATCCGGGGAGGTAGCCGTCAACCATTTTTGGATGAACACCAATTAACTGAAAAAGAAAATCCATTTCAATCAATTAAGGTAATGCAAAATGTCTATTGATACGAAAATGGCATGGCGCAATATCTGGCGCAATACCAGACGGTCTATCCTGACGATCTCGGCCATCACATTTGCCACCACACTCCTGATTTTTATGTTGTCATGGCAATTTGGATCTTATGATACCATGATCAACTCAGCAGTAAAGCTTCATACCGGGCATCTTCAGGTGCAGGCAAGAGGCTATAACGACAAAAGGAGCATTCGCCTTGTTGTTCCGGACCCTGAGGCAGTAGGTGCCATCCTGAACCAGCATCCCGGCGTAGCTGCCTATACCTTTCGGGCAACGGCCTTCTCACTGGCCTCATCCAAGGAGCGAACCTACGGCGTCATGGTCATGGGTATCGACCCGGAAAGAGAAGCAAAGGTGTCCACACTCAAGAAACTTGTCCGGCAGGGCCGCTATCTCTCGGCGGAGGATAACCTACAGGCCGTGATTGGGAAACTTCTGGCCGAAAACCTCCGGGTGGGCATTGGGGATGAAGTCGTCGTGCTTGGACAGGCGCGCGACGGTTCAATTGCAGCCTCCGTATTCAGGGTAAAGGGAATATACCGTTCCGGCCAGGACGAATTCGACCGTTCCGGCATCTATCTCCCCCTAAAAACCTTTCAAGACGTATATGGCATGCGAGGCGCCGTTCACGAGGTGGTAGTACTGGCGAAGACGTTGCAAGACGTGGAGACAATAAAACAGGATGTCTCCACCCGTTTGGAGAAGACGCGGAAAAAAGACCAACTGGTGATCCTTGACTGGATGGAACTCATGCCTGGTCTGGTACAAAGTATTAAGGTGGATCTGGGGAGCGGGCTGATCTTTTATTTTATCCTGGTTGTGGTAGTGGCCTTCAGCATCCTGAATACATTTTTAATGGCGGTTTTTGAGCGAACCAGAGAGTTTGGGGTCCTCTTGGCCGTGGGAACGACCCCAGGACGACTGACCAGGCTGCTGCTTCTTGAGTCAGTCACCATGACATTGGTGGGGATTATAATCGGCATCGTCCTGGGATGTATTGTGACGTGGTACTTTCAAGTACACGGCATTGTCATTTCCGGTACAGCCGAACTCATGAGCCAGTTCGGTTTACCCGAACGGATGTACCCCCGGCTATCAGTGCTTGCCACTGTGATCGGCGCGGGAGGCGTATTAGTTATCACCCTCTTGACCGCCCTTTATCCGGCGCTCAAGGTTCGACGGCTCCGGCCTGTGGAAGCCATGACCCATGTGCAGGCTGTTTGATTGGTTCAATTCAACGAGAGGAAGGTGTTCATGTATCTTCTGTTAGGCTGGCGAAATATTTGGCGGACCCCAAGGCGTACGCTTGTCATTATGATCGCCATTATTATCGGTATCTGGAGCATGATCTTTCTTGGCGCCCTGATGCGGGGAATTGCCGATCAGATGGTCCGAAACAGTATTGCGACCCTTACGGGACATATTCAGGTGTATCAAAAGGGTTTTCGGAACGACCCGGTCATCGAGAACAGTATGCAGCAAACAACACCTGTAACAGCAAAGCTCAAAGCGCTCCTCCCGCCTGGAGCCTCTTGGACCGAAAGGGTACGCGTCAATGCCGTCGCCGGCAATGCCAGGCACTCTGCCGGAATAACCCTGGTGGGGATCGACCCGGCAAGGGAGGCCAAGGTGTCATTTATCGGCCAGGCCGTGGTCCAGGGACGTTATCTCAGACCCGATGACAAATACGGCGTAGTGGTGGGGAGGGCATTGGTGGATAAATTTGAAACCAAACTGGGCCGTAAGTTGGTACTCATGTCTCAGGGTACTGATCGGGACATTGCATCCCGGGCATTCCGGATTGTGGGTGTGTTTAGGGCCGAGATGGAGGCCACGGAAAAGCAGTTCGCCTTTATTACCATCACTTCAGCGCAACGCATGTTGAAGATGAACGACAGTATTTCCGAAATATCGGTCGTGTTGCCGGACCGCAAAGACGTCGTGCCCATGGTGGATACACTCAAGGCCGCGATATCATCCGACGAATACGAAGTTTACAGCTGGATGGACCTTCTCCCTCTGGTGACAGCAATCCTGAAGCTCTACGACGGATCCATCTTTATATGGTACCTGGTGGTCTTCATAGCCATGGGATTCGGCATCGTAAATACTACACTGATGGCCGTGTTTGAGCGAATACGGGAATTCGGACTTCTCAAGGCATTGGGTATGAAGCCATGGTGGATTATCAGGGAGGTCCTTACGGAATCGTGTTTAATCCTCCTAATGGGCATGGCTATTGGAACCGGTTTGAGCTATCTGAGCGTCCTCGCGTTGTCCGGATCGGGAATTGATCTTTCCGCCTTTGCCGAAGGACTGGAATATTTCGGCATGTCTCGGGTGATCTATCCGGTTATTATTGCTCGAGACATGGTGTTGGCAAACCTTGTTGTATTTGTTCTGGGTATCGTGGTGAGCCTGTATCCGGCTACCAAGGCGGCTAGGTTTACCGTTGTAAGGGCACTGGCCCATACCTGATAGTTAGAGGAGTGAATTTATGAACATGGTAGAATGCATTGATATTACGAAGTCATACCAGCAGGGTAACGTGCAAGTATATGCTCTAAATGGGCTCAGCATTTCCGTGGCGGAAAGCGACTTTGTCGCTCTGGCCGGTCCTTCAGGATCAGGGAAGACCACCATGTTGAATATCATCGGTGGCCTGGATTCACCCGATTCGGGTCGTGTAACAGTAAATGGAAGGACCTTGAATGAAATGAGCCAGTCCGAGCTCGCCACCATGCGCCTGGAAAGGATAGGGTTCGTTTTTCAGGCCTATAATCTTGTCCCGGTTTTATCTGCACTGGAAAACGTGGAGTTTGTCATGCTGCTTCAAGGTGTTTCATCGGCTGAGCGGCGGGATAGGGCTGAAGCCATCCTGGATGACGTGGGACTGAAGGATATGTATCATCGCCGCCCGTCCGAGCTTTCCGGCGGGCAACAGCAGCGGGTGGCGGTGGCTCGGGCCATCGTTGCTAACCCGTCCATTGTGCTTGCTGACGAACCTACGGCCAATCTTGATTCCAAGACGGGTGATGATCTTCTTATATTGATGAAAGAAATGAACGAAAACCGAGGCGTAACATTCATATTCTCCACCCACGATAAAATGGTCATGGAATATGCCAGGAGGCTGATTGAAATCCGGGACGGCAGGGTGGCTTTTGATCATGTCCGGGAAAATTAAATATTGCAAAAGCAGTGTTCTTCGTTATTTATGTGGCAGGATTTTTTGTGACATAATCAATTCTCTTGTTCTCATCATTTCTCTATGTCTGGGAATTTTGTTCCTATGCATTCCCGCGTCGAAAACATGGGGTGAGTCTGCAGATTCCTTTTTTAGCAGAATGAAAACCGACTTGGGAGGTCATGTTAAAGCCCGGGGTTCGGTGTCCTGGCCGGACGACGAAACATTGTTTGGTGTTGTAGGCACGGATCCTTATTATGACGGGAATGTCGAAGGCCGGGTCAAGAGTAAATTGCTCTTTGGAGAACGGGGTTACGTGGAGACCCACTATGAAATGGTCCTTTCAGGAGGTGATACACGGCGAAAGACCAAAGATCTGGAAGGGCTGTTTCCTCAATTCCAAAATGGAGGTTTCAAGGTCGGCCGACCCATAAATGACGACCGCCGTTTTATGGATCTAACCTGGACAATCGACGAGCAGAAAGGTCACGTCCTGTACCACCGTCTTGACCGCCTCCACATGATGCTACAATCGGAATGGGGAATCGTCGATATCGGCAGACAGGCCGTCACATGGGGGAACGGCCTACTATTCAACCCCATGGACCTGTTCAATCCATTCTCACCGTCTGATATCGAACGGGATTACAAAATCGGCGATGATCTGGTTTCCATGCAGTTTTCTTCAGAAAAAGTGGGCGATTTCCAGTTCCTCTATGTACCCAGGCGAAGTCCGGCAACGGACAATGTTGAATGGGATCAGTCCTCGGTTGCCGGAAAGCTCCACATCATCCGAAATACGACCGAGTTCGACATCATGTTTGCCTGGCATTACGATAATCCGGTTATCGGCCTGGGTAGCAGAGGATATTTGGGAGAGGCGGCATGGCGTCTGGACGGTGTCTGGTCGTTTATGGATGACGACAGTAACCGAAGAGACGGGTACCTGACCCTGGTGGCGAATGTGGATTACTCGTGGGTCTGGTGGAATAATAATTTTTACGGATTTCTGGAATTTTACCTGAACACCCTCTGTGGCAACGACTATGGCCATGAACTGGGAGAAAAGGACATCACCGATCGTCTTGACCGCGGAGAACTCTTCACCTTGGGCCGCACCTATCTGAGCGGTCACATTAGATGGGAGGCACACCCCCTTCTAAACATCTCCATGACAGTGATCAACAATGCATCCGACCCTTCCGGCATGCTTCAACCACGGGCGGTGTGGGATGTAAAACAGAATGTCCAAGTGACTGTCGGTGGAAATATCACTTATGGCACCAAAGAGACCGAATACGGTGGTTTCACCATGCCGGGCACTAATTTCATGCAGAAGACACCGGATTCCGTTTTCCTCTGGCTCACTTATTATTTTTAAAAA
>CAZUHR010000052.1:0-13536 GCA_964620335.1 uncultured Desulfobacteraceae bacterium | reverse complement strand
CAAGGCTCACATTCGGGCCAGATGCGCATCGCTCTGAAGCCCCAGTCGGAGCGTTCCCGGTCCAGCGAGGCGATTGCGAACGCCCTGCGACCGGAATTGAAGAAAATCCCGGGCATCACCACACGCACGCGTGCGGGGCAAGGGCTCTTTCTGCTTCGTATGGGCACATCCAGTGGAGAAAAGCTGCAGATCGAGATCCGGGGCCACGAACTCGACAAGGCCGATTTTCTGGCCCACCGTGTCAAGGAGATGGTAGAAGGGGTGGAGGGGGTGACCGACGCCCAGTTGAGCACCGAGCCGGGGAGTCCTGAGGAATTGATCATCGTGGATCGACAAAAGGCCGCTGACATGAAACTTACCGTGTCAAAGGTAGCCAATATGCTCCAGACTGTGCTGTCCGGGACAGGGGCCAGTGAATTTCGGGAAAAAGGGGATGAGTACCGGATACTTGTGAAACTAAAGGATGCCGAAAAAAAGACCCTACGGGAGCTTTTAGATCTTCCCCTGACTAATGCGGACGGTGAGCCGGTGATTCTCAGAAACGTGGTTGAGGTTAAGCCCCGTTCGGGCCCCGTCCTCATAGAGCGAAAGGACCAGGAGAGAATCGTGACCGTTTCCGCGAATATCTCGAAACGGGATATGGGGTCCATTATCAGGGACGTGCAAAAAGGGCTGAGGACCATCCCGCTGCCCAGAGGATTCAGCATCATCATCGGAGGAGACTATGAAGAACAGCAAAAGGCCTTCAGCGAGCTGCTTCTAGGTTTCAGCCTGGCCCTGGTGCTGGTCTACATGGTAATGGCGTCTCTCTACGAATCCTTGCGTTATCCCTTCATTGTCATGTTCTCCGTGCCCCTGGCCGCTATCGGTGTGATCCTGATGCTTCTGGTGACAGAGACCACCTTCAATGTCCAGACCTATATCGGCTGTATCATGTTGGGCGGCATTGTAGTTAACAACGCCATCCTTCTTGTGGATCACATCAACCTCCTTCGCAGGCGAGACGGCATGCCCTTGCGCGAAGCCGTTGAGGAGGCCGGTCGCAGAAGGCTACGTCCCATTCTGATGACAGCCACGACCACTATACTGGCCCTTGTGCCCCTGGCACTAGGGTTTGGAGAGGGTGGGGAGGCCCAAGCCCCACTGGCGCGGGCCGTGATCGGCGGTCTCTTGAGTTCCACCCTGATCACTCTGATCTTTGTACCCACGATCTATGCGATCTTTGTACGCAAAAATGAAATAAGGAACAACCCGTCCTGATGCGATATCACAAAAATGCCAGATATCATAATGTTGCGTCCCAGAAATAAGTTAAATAATTTAGCCAAGTTTTGTGTCTCGAAAAACTTAATTTAAAATTTTAAATCCGAATATCAAATATCTAAATGACAAAAACAAGAAAAAAGGCATTACACTCTCTTGTAATTGCGAGGAACGCAAGTGACAAGGCAATCTCATTGGGTTTTCCAGTCCTTAGAGATTGCTTCGCTTCGTTCACAATGACGTCGTTCATTGTAAATATATTTAAGAAACGTTCTCCTGATTGAGGAAAAAGATGCCATCCAGACTCACCGGTTATGAGGAGAAAGGCATGCGTGGATTGGCGACGTATCCTGGCATAAGACCTTCTGTCCAGATAAGGGCAAGTCGACGTGCGGCCGGAGGATCTCTTGAAGTGCTTATGGCACTCACCCTGGTCATGACCGTATCTATCCTCGGCGCCTTCATCCCTCCCGCGTATGCCGCTGAGGAAGGCGTCCTTTCTCTGAACTATGAAGGCCCGATTAAAATTACTGTGCAGGACGCCGTTCTTTTTGCCCTGGAAAACAACCGGTCCCTCGAGATTGAACGTTTGAATCCCCGGATCAGCCGTACCTTCGAAGAGCAGGAACGGGCTCGGTTTGATCCCGTCCTGGAATGGTCTTTCGGTTATACCGAAGAAAAGAGTGAGGACTGGTCGGGAGACCCCCTTAAAGTATCTGAGGAAAAAAGCAGAGAGACGGAGGCAACCCTGGGGATCTCAAGGTTCTTCGCTACGGGAACGGAATTGGGCCTCGATATGTCTTCTGCCAGTACGTGGACTGATTCCTACGTTGACAGTCATCAACACCGAGTGGGATTGAGTGTAACCCAGGCCCTCCTCCGTGGAAGGGGGCGAGATGTCAATCTGGCCAGGCTCAGACGGTCTGAGCTGGACACCCATGCTTCGGAATACGAATTGCGAGGCTTTGCCGAGGCCCTGGCAGCACAGGTGGAGGAGACTTACTGGGATTATGCCCTTGATCAGGCCCGGATCCGGATCTTCGAGGAATCCCTGAAACTGGTGGAGCAACAGCTCAGGGAGACGGATGAGATGATCAGCGTGGGAAAGCTGGCAGAGACCGAGTTGACGGCAGTCAAGGCGGAGAGGGCCTTGCGGTGGCAGGACCTCATCAACGCGCGCAGTTCTCTGGCAACAAGGCGTCTCTATCTGATTCGATTGTTGAATCCACCCGGTCCCAACCCCTGGGACAGGGAGATCAGCATCCTGAACCGGCCTGCTGTGCCTGATGCCGGCCTGGACCCCGTGACAAGTCACGTCGAAGTCGCCTTCCGCATGCGGCCCGACCTCAACCAGGCCCGCCTGGAACTCCAAAAAGGGGACCTGGAAGTGGTGGAGACCAAAAACGGCCTGCTTCCCAAGATGGATCTTTTCATTGTTCTCGGCAAAACCGGATATGCGGACTCCTTCGGCCGGTCCATAAGAGAAGTCACCTCTGACAACTATGATGTTTTAGCGGGTTTGCGGTTTGAGTATCCTTTCCACAACCGTGAGGCCAGGGGGCACCATGAGAGAGTTCTGCTGCAGCGGGATCAGGCGGAAAAGGCGATCAGCAACCTCTCGCAACTGATTGAAACGGATGTCCGTACAGCCTACATTGAGGTCAATCGGGCCAAAGAGCAGATTTCTGCATCCTCAATCACCCGTGAGCTCCAGGAGGAAAAGCTGAGAATAGAGACCGAAAAATACCGCGTGGGGAGGTCGACCAGCTTTCTCGTGGCCCAGGTACAGAGGGACCTTGTTTCAAGCCAGATCTACGAAGTTGAAGCGGTGGTCAGTTATCTCAAGGCACTGGTTGTCCTTCATCGTCTCGAGGGTTCTTTACTAGCCCGTCGCGGGATCTCCGCCCCTGGACGAGAACCGGTGGACATGAAATAAAATGAATGACTGCACAAGTGGCAAGTTAAGGACAGAGATGACCGAAGTAAATCCAATAAACTACAAAATCCACCTTGAACCCGACTTGAATGATTTCAGCTTCTCCGGGAGCACTGAGATATTATTGAAGACTTTAAAACCGGTGAGTGAAGTTACCCTTAACGTCATGGAATTAGCCGTCTTGACTTGCATGGTAAGGGTGGATGCCGGATTTGTGGACTGCACCTTTCAGATCATTCCTGAAAAAGAAGAATTGACCATATCCCTGCCCAATGAAAAGGAAGGTTATGTCAACCTGAAGATAGATTATACGGGACAAATAAACGATAAGATGGCCGGGTTTTACAGGAGCAGATATTCCGCCAGCGGAAAGGAAAAGCACATAGCAGTCACACAGTTTGAAGAAAGCGAAGCAAGGCGAGCATTTCCCTGTTTTGACCGTCCGGTCAAAAAAGCGACTTTTGACATTGAAATGGTCATTGATAAGAATCTCACGGCCATATCGAATACACCCATAACTCTGGAACAACCCACTGGCAAAGACAAGAAGTTAGTCAGATTCCAGCAGACACCTAAAATGTCCACATATCTGCTCTTCTTCGGTGTTGGCGATTTTGAATTCATTGAAAAGCCCGGAGAGGTGCTGATTAGGGCAGCGGCCATAAAAGGAATGATAGAGCACGCAAGATTCGGGCTGGAATTCGGCAGGAAATCACTGGATTTCTGTGAAGAAAACTTCGGAACAAGATACTCTCTGCCAAAGCTTGACCTGATCGCCGTTCCTGATTTCGCTTTCGGCGCAATGGAGAACTGGGGTGCCGTTACATTCAGGGAAAATTTGCTTCTTCATTTCCCGGAGACCACATCCAAGGCGGGAGAAGAGAGGATTTGTGAGGTGATTGCCCATGAGATAGTACACCAGTGGTTTGGAAACCTGGTCACACCTTCTGATTGGAAATACCTCTGGCTGAACGAAAGTTTCGCTACCTATTTCGGTTATGGTACCGTAGACCACTATTACCCGGAATGGGACATGTGGCAACAATTCCTGCATTCCCAGACAAATACCGCCCTTGACCGGGATTCGTTACTTGAAACATTCCCCATAGAGATCCCCGGAGGAGAACATGTTGTCATCAACGCTGCTACGGCCCCGATTATCTATAACAAAGGCGCAAGCATATTGAGGCACATCAAAGGATATATAGGGGAGGAGACTTTTAAAGAAGGGCTCAGGTATTACCTGAAAAGGCATGCCTTTGCCTGTGCATCAAGCCGGGATATGTGGACGGCATTTGAAAAAGTTTCAGAGATACCCATAACCCAAATAATGAAAAGCTGGGTCGAACAGCGGGGCCTCCCCATTATTGAAGCAAAAAAACAAGGGAACAGGCTTGTTCTTACCCAAAGACGATTCACCTATTTGCCCAATGATTCAGATCAGACATGGCTTGTTCCGTTGATTGTGAGGGTCTTCTATAACAATGGTGATTCAAAATTCTTTTCAGCGCTACTCGCAGACAAACAGACGAACTTAGATATAGGCGATAACGTATTTGCTTACAAAATCAATGACATGCAAACCGGATTTTATAGAGTGAGATACGAAGAGTGGAGCGACCTGCAAAAGCTTGGCACACTGGTATCCGGCAAGAAACTCCGGGCGGAAGACCGCTGGGGCGTTCAAAACGACCTCTATGCCTTGGTTAAAAGCGGCCACGTTGAATTGAATGATTATTTTCGGTTTCTTGCGAATTATTCTCATGAAAAGGCATTCCTTCCTCTTATCGGTATTGCGGAAAACCTGTTTCATGCATATCTGATCATGGAAGAACCTGAAAGAGAACATGTGGCGTCAATAGGGCTAAAAATTCTTGAGAACACACTTGCTCATATAGGTTATGAGCCGGACCCGGATGAAGAAAACACCACGTCCGTGATCAGGGACCAGTTTCTGTTTCATGCCGTGCTGTATGGTTCCAAGATTGCGGAAAAATTCGCACTTGAAAAATTTTCGTCACTCTTGGGTGGAGGTGCCGTTCATCCGGACATTATGAAAAGCGTCATGCAGGCAGGCGCTGCAAGAGGTGGAAACAAGGTCTTCGATTGGTTTGATAGAAGACTCCATTCGTCCAGAAGCGAGCATGAAAGGATAAATATATTGTTGGCGCTTTCCAGCTTCAGTGACAGGATACTGATTGAAAGGGCCCAGCAGTATATCCTGGAAAGCGTGCCGAATCGGAATAAATTTATATCCGCAGTGGCCATGGCCGCAAACCCTTATGCAATACCCACTATGTGGGACTGGTACAGTTCACAGGTCAAAGAGCTTGAGCAACTCCATCCACTGCATTATGAGAGGGTGATTGCAGGGATCGTTCCGGTGTGCGGACTTGGAAGAGAGGATGAAGTAAAAGGGTTTTTTGCGAATTATACGACCGAAAAGGACTTGTCCAGGGATGTGATAAGATTGTCCCTAGAAAAACTTGAGATAAACAGCAGGATGCGAAGAGCCCTTCAATGACTTAGAACATGGGTAGGAATGTCTATTGACGGATTCTGTAGCAGTGTTTATCAACCCTTCTTGGGAATAACCCTACAGTTTCAGCTTCCGTATGACAAAACCTGATTTAACATATCTCATCCTTTTTTTAACCCTTATCGTCTTTTTCCTGCCTCATGCTTCAATCCAAGGCCAGGCACCCTCCAAGACCAAAACCATTCGGATCACTTTCAGAGATTATTCGATTGAGGCCGAGGTCTTTGAGTCCCCAACCGGAAAGGCCATTTACGAAGCCTTACCTTTGGAGGCCTATGTCCGAACCTGGGGCGAAGAGATCTATTTTGAAGTGCCCGTCAAGGTAAGACTCGAAAAGGGGGCAAAGACCAGGGTAAATGTCGGAGATCTGGCCTACTGGCCCGAAGGGCCAGCCTTCTGCATATTCTTTGGGCCCACGCCTGCAACCTATGGAAAGCAACCGGTTGCGGCAAGTGCAGTGAATGTCTTTGGAAGACTGAAGGCCGTGGACAAAAAGGCTTTGAGAAAGATCCTCAGGGGCGACATCGTCAGGGTGGAGAGTCAGGTGGTAGGCGAAAACGGGGGATAAAACGACCCCTTCGTGAGAAATAAGTCCGATACTGATCACCGAATACATCTTCGGCCATTTTCTCTTCTTTGATCACCAATAAGTGCCAGACCGGATGCAAAATAATTGACCACAACAGAATAACCCATGAGTTAAGCGCAAGGGCCAAGCCTAATGTTACAAACGTTATCCAGGCTGCATACATAGGATGTCTTAGATACTTGAAAGGGCCTTTAGTGCATAACCTGCCCTCTTTCCACCAGTTCTTTAGCGCAAACATAGTCCAGAAGTGCAGATAAAACCCTAAAACAAAAAGCATCAAGGCTATATATCTGAGTGGCAATGGATTGTGCATAATTTTGGGATAACCGATTCTCCAGTCTACCACCCAAGCCAAAACCAAAAGCAAAAAGCTGATGAGCGCCCCGAAAGGCCCCACCCCGAAATACTTTTTATATGCGTTAAGTCTGGACACAATTTTTTTGTAATGTTCATAAGTGATGGCAAGATGGTTTCAAGCACCTTTTCGGCGATGCCAATCGTAGGATGAATGATTAATAAGCCATCCTTATCGGCTTATTTGTTTCTTTAACAAATACTTCCAAATATTCTATCTAGTAGGCTGATGGAAAATCTCCAGATACAAGGCATCCGAAATCGCGAGGAATGAGTCGTACATAGAAGTACGCCGCAATGACGAGAGATGAGGATAACGCAGTAGATGGGGGTTTTCCGACAGCCTCCCTATGCCTTATATATTTTAATGAGCCTGCGCTCCGTCTCTCCCTCAATTTTGGCCACGATTTCGACATATTCTCTAATTGTGGATTTTTCTAGCTTATTACGAAGTAGCTCGTCGACCTGGAAAATACCTGCCGAGTTGGCTAATTTTATAACTAATTTGACCGGTCTTTCATCGCCCTTCTCAATATCAACCGAGTCAACAGCCTGAGCCGAGACGGAGTGAATATTTACCTTGCCGGTTTCGAAAGGAATGCGTGATCGGCCCTCGGTCATGTCCAGTGCATCAGCAACCTTTAAGACCCCTGATTCAATTGTGAGGCAGGTCTCCTTTGCGTTGTGTGCAATAATAGCGTGCATTACTTCTGACGCCATAGTTGTCAGGTCCGGTTCTTCGTAAATGCCGGTCAAGAGTTCACGGGCCTTTGGATAAGCCAAAAAAAGACTATATCTCTCATGATCGTCCCGATGAGCTGAAATGCCTATATCATGAAGACATGCGGCAAGAACTACGATCACCTCCGCATCTTCTATTTTCATTCCGTGATCTTTTACCACACTTGGCTCAACTCCGCCTTTCACCAACAGGCGCAGTATTCTTAAGGCTGCATTGGACACTATACGGATATGAACTTCACCATGATCATTGATTCCGCTGCGATCAACCGCATTCACATTCGCACATTTCCATAACTGAAGCAGTTCCGCATCTTCATTTATATGATCAATCAGCGTTTTTAGATTTCTGTTTTTTTTAGTTGGAACGTGAAAACCCATAAATATCCTGTAAGGACTAAAGCCCAATTGTCTTTCTGAAGCGCAGGCAATTTATCCCGTTATTATTGTGATCCTCAAAGGCGAGGAGTTCGATATTCCTGTAAGCCTTTTCCCTTGCTCCTTTAAGCGTGGAATCTCCTACGATAACATGCAGGGCCCTCCCCCCATAAGTAACCAGGCCTTTTTCGGTATCCTCTTCAACCCCTGCGAAATAGATTGCCACACCCTTTTCGATCTTATCAAGACCGAGGATCTTATGGCCTTTTCCATAGCGGCCTGGATATCCTTTATTCCATCCCTTAGAGGCCTTTGAACGCCCCTCCATACCTATCACATCCACGTAGTATTGATCGTTCCACTTCTGCCTGATACTGTCTAAGGAACCATCCCAAACAGCCATTCCGATCTCGAAAAGGTCGGTGCTCAATTTACGTGCAATCACCGGCCATTCAGGATCGCCGTGCCTGACGTTGATTTCAAAAACATCAAGCCGGTCATAAGGATCCAGATTAAGGCCGAAGTAGACAACTCCTTTGTAGGCCCAACCCAAGTCGTTATAGATTGCATTTACAGTTGGATTAACAATTTCTTTGATAATCCTGTTAACAAGCCACGGACTCATCTCCTTGTGCGGGCAATAGCAGCCGGTGCCTCCGGTGTTCAGGTTTCCTCCAAACTGTTCAATCAATTCCCTGTCATCCGGATCGAAGGCTGGCTTATAATCCTGGGCGAACATTTTAAGGGGCATGGAATGCATGCCGTCCAGGTATGCGAAAAACGAGATTTCCGTGCCATACTTCCTTTCTTCGATGACAACGCGATTTCCAGATTCTCCGAACGTCTTTTTGATCATTATGTTTTCAATGGCCGCTTCGGCATCTGAAACGTCATCACAAACGATTGCTCCTTTTCCGGCTGCCAGACCATTGGCCTTGACCACCACCTGATATCCTATGTTACGAACATATTCCTTTGCTTCTGCCGGGTCATCAAACACCTTATATTCCGGTTTAGGGACACCTATCCTTTCCAGAAGATCATCAGTAAAGGCCCTGTCACTTTCAAGTCTTACGTACTCCTTTTTAGGTCCGATTGATCTAATACCTCGGTCATTCAAAAGGTCGATCAGGCCCTCTTCCAAGGGATTCTCGGAACCCACATCAACGAGATCCACTTTATTATCAAGGCAGAAATCGGCGATCTCTCCAAAATCCTTTATGGGGATTCTTTCGATAAGCCCCCTTTTACCCTTGGGAGTATGTAACACTCCTGGATTGCCGGGTGCGAAATAGACCTTTTCCACATGCTGGCTGTCCCCGTATGTGTCCGCAAGACAATGATCTCTGCCGCCTGAACCGTAAACCAGTACTTTCATCATTCACCGTCCTTCCTTAAAGTTGATAACCTCGTAAAAAACTATGTGATTCCGCGGTGCGGCACTGTAACCGAAACTATCTTGATAAGTTAGTTGAAAGACAAATATCTTTATGGTCTTTTTATAAGAAAAAAGATGCTTTCAGGCCAGGCATTTATAACCACACAAACTAATGGGCCCTTTGTTCATGCTGTGTGTTTAGTATGTAACGAAATTTTTTCGTATCATGTGCATCCAGGTTCAGGATGAATTTAACCGTGTCTGAATCTACTTTTTCGTAATGGCCGAAATCTCCTACATTTTTAATATCCCAATAGGCGGTCTTTAAGTTGCGCACTATCTCCACCTTGACGGGAATCTCTCGAGTATTTTTCACCTGAATCTCAAATTCATGGACCTCTTCCCATCCACTGATATTCCCCTTTGAGTCAAAAAGATACTTGTCTGACATAAAACTCATAAGCTTTGGCTTGACTATGACGTTGGCAACCTGGCCAAGATTCAGTTCTACGTCTTGGTCTATCGGTATGTATTTAAATCTTGAGCTGCCTTCGTAAGAGATGTGTCCTTCTTTGTCAGCGTACCGAAAAGCCTTCAATATGCCCCCGGGTATAGTCGTATCACCCAGTTTGTGCGCCTTATCGTTCTTGAAACTCAAAAATCGTATAACCTGTTTGCCGAAGCGTTCTTCCTCATATTTATAGAGGTTGACAACTGGAATATCCTTCACTTCGAAGCTCGGCAAGCGTTTGGACCAACCGTTGGGGATAGTCTCGGTTCCTTCTATGGTGTAAAGAAAATACTCGCTGAGCCCCTCTTTTTTTATCTCCTTGGGCCTGGCAATCATAGCCTTTTCGGCTAGTACAAACTGACGTTTGACCTCTTTCATGCCTGCAACCTTGTCTTCTTCCTCAGCCGCCAAATCCCTCGGCACGGGACCGGGACGACCATAGGGATACTTGCGGCGAGCAAGATCGGCAATCCGGTCAATAAGATTTATCTTACCAACAATCAGGCGAACCTGGGCATTATCATAATCTTCACCGCTATTGTTAGTAACGCGCACATAACCCTTAAGTTGCATAGTCCCTTCATCCGCGTCCAAAATACCCATGTAAAAAGCACGCCAGGTAAAGCCACTGGTGAGATAATTGATCTCCACCGGAACATTGCCGCTGACCTGGCTTTTGACATGCCATAGACCAAGGTTACTCATCCGCGGGGGAAAGGCAAGATCAATGATATCAATCTTATCCCCATGCATCATAGGCATCATATCCAGGCTGGTGGGATCAATAAGCGTATTGGCCCACGAAAACTGAAGCCTATTCTGTCCCATCTTCAGGGTAAGTGCCCTCCCCTCCCTGACCAGAGTCAGGTCGGCTGAGTTATAGATGGTCAATTGCGCAGTGTCCCGTTTCGGGAGGATAACAAGATCCACTTTAGCCAGGGCGAAGCCATTCCACAAAAGCGATGCAATCAGCCCACAAAAAACCAATCTGTATCTCATCTTCTACCCTCCTGTCCGCGGACATTTCTGCGATGATAGTGCATAATAAGCTGTCTTTTGCCGTGAGCGGGCAGTGCAACCTCAAATTCCAGTTTGTAGGCGTCTTTTTGTTTGTATTTCATGTTGCACTCTGCCATATCCCACTGACCGTTAATATGCTGGATCATGATGAGAATGGCCGGACTGTCCTTGAAGTTCTCTACGGTTGCCTTTATCAATTCATCTGTATCATAAAGGACAATCTGATTCTTATCGTTGCGCCGGACATTGATCCGTTTGTCCAGCATTTTGTGCTGTGTGACCACAACATCACGGCTATCGCCGATGTATATGTCCGTCTTTTCACCAACAGGCACCAGCCTTGTATAGTCCTCACCCAGAAAAATAGTGCTTCCGTGCCCGTCCTTTTGAAACACACGCACCTTACCATCTGAAAGAGGATGATTCCCCAGACCGCCTGTTGTGATGTTCCTTATCCGGTAGCTTACCGGTATACCCACATTTGTATCCAGTTTGGCAGGGTCCCAGGGTTCCTTGGCCGCATCGAAGGTCCAGCGCTTTTCAATGGGGATCTGATCCTTGTTTAGAAAGAGGACCTGCTTGGTCTCCTCATGTTTGATAGTCTGCACATAAGATTTTCCATCCCCTAAAAGGACTGAGGCCTTCTCAAAATCCTCGCCTGAAAAATTGCGGAGCACAAGGAAGCTCTTCAGGGCTATAACTGTCTCGGCTTTATCGGCAACAGCCTTGTAGACAACCAACCGATCAATCCAAGACAGCAGATAGCTGATGCGAACCGTCACCTCAAAGGCATCCTCGCTGTGGATTTGCCAGACCAGCGCCGCCTCGTCGGGAGGGTAGCTTACGCCCAGAAGTGTGGCCTTATTGGGATGCGAAAGCACTTCCAGACGTATGGAGTCTTCGTCTATACTCACCCCCTTCCATGAAAAGTCAATCTGGTTGAGACCTTTCTGGAGGGTTAGGACCCTTTCCTCCTCCATCAGCGTGGCCTTGGGGTTATCCAGTCGGATTACGGTATTTCCCCTCTCGGGCAGGGCCACAAGTTTGATCCGTGCCTGTACGGGAACTGCGAAAATGAGAACCACACTCGCCAGTACCGACAGGTAATAAAAGCAACGTCTCTTTTTCATCATTCCTATCTCCTTGTCCTGGATAGGTTTGAAATTGATAATAGTAACACCTTTGCGTTTTCAAAAAATCATTCTTGGATTATACTATAGGGCCATGGCGGTCTATTTTCAAAAATCGCATTCAGACTTCTTCCTTAAGAGTCGAACGCCCCCATTCCCACAAATAGACGGCCTGGAGCAGGTATTGCCGCCTCAAGCCACGACAAAGAATCCCTTCAGGGGCTGTTCACAGCTGAAATTTAAGGCCTCACTAACGTTCCATAAAAGGTCAGCCTATGCCGCTTTTGAAAACAGACCCCCATGCCTCTGCTTTTACTCCATAATGGGGACGCAAACCTTAAGGCGAAGGTATAGGACTCTTCTTAAGGTCGCATCTTTCGGAGCAAAACCCCTCTGCCCTTTGCTGCGGCCCGAATCGAGGTCTGCATGGCGCAGGACTAATGGAATCTATTACCTTCCGTTCCAGCAGGCCGCAGTGAGGGTCGCTTGCAGCTTAGGAGTAGATGCGGACCGGAGCAGAGTGCCATGCCGAGCCTTTACTGGCATAGCCAACCAATATAACTACTCCCTATTCCTTTCTGCCGTGACATTTCCCGCAGACAGTCGGGGCCTTTGATTCGGGATTTTCCCTTTTCAATTTCCTGTGGCACCCCTGGCAGTTTCCGTGAAACGCCAGTTTCAGGTTTTTCTTCTTTGCATCAGCAGGAAGTTTTGTCTCCCCTTTCACAGTTCCCTCATTGTGACAGGCTTCACACTTTGAAACGGGCATCCCATCTTTCCAGACGTTCTTCCCGTTCTCATAGACATGATGACATTCAACGCATGCTACCTTGTATTTTTTTTCATGGTTTTCATGGGTAAACGCCACTCCACCCTTTGTATGTTCTTTCCACAAAGGCGACAGTACAAGTATTTCCGGCGGCGGCATTTCGGTTTTGCCAACTACTTTTTTTTCTTCTTTCTGAGTGTTTTCTTCCCGTGAAGCCTCCTTGATCTCTTTTGCCTGCAGGGCTTTGGTTTCTGGTGCCCCCTTTGTTTCTTTTACAGGGGCTACCTCAGTCTCCGTGGCTTTTTTGGCTTCTTTAGAAGATAGAACCTTTTCTTTTGACACATCTTTGGGCTCCTCACCTGTGCAGCCTAGCCCGCACATAATAAGACCCAATACCGCCACACATAGTAGAAAAAACACGGAATAACGCTTGACCATTTTCTCCTTTTCCTTTGCCCAAAAAACCTTCTAGCCTCGACATCCTTCAATTACAGTTCTCAGCGGCAACCTGGTGGGAATCATCAATCTGAGATCATTCCCAGTTCCTGCATCTTCTTAATCTCTTCCTCTCTGAGGGCACGCTTGAATATTTTCTCGGTAACGGTTAACGGCAGATCATCTCTAAATTCAATGAATTTAGGAACAGCATATGCCGCCATTCTTTCCTGGCAGTAATCAATTATATCCTGCTCGGAGATCTTTCCTTTGAAATCTTCTCTCAGTCTGATAAATGCCTTAATCCTTTCACTTCCCGGCCTCTCAGGATCAGGTATGCCGATCGTTACTGCACCTTCTATTGCAGGGTGTTGAAATAGGAATTCATCTACCTCTATGGAGTAAACCTTCATTCCCGAGACATTTATCATGTCCTTAATTCGATCCACCACATGGAAATAACCCTCTTCGTCTATTTTCGCCAGATCACCGG
>CAZUHR010000051.1:0-13575 GCA_964620335.1 uncultured Desulfobacteraceae bacterium | reverse complement strand
ATCGCAGTCTTCCCTACCAGAAACTGTTTCAGGTTCTTGACCGGATCAGGGAGGCGGGTCTTAACAGGATTTCCCTTCAGGCTGAGGTGGATGAGAAGCCGTGAAACGGATTTTACTTGCTGCGGGACTTGCCCTGGCAATTCATGGATTTTTTCTGGGGACCGATCCGGCATGGCTCAAAAAAAAGCCAATCCACAGACCGGAAACCCGTGTCGTTACCATGACCCTGGCTTACCGTCAACCGGCAAGGCCGAAACCAAAGCCAGTGGTGAAGAGCCCCGAGATCCCCATAAAAAGGCCCCCAACTGTTGTTAAAAAGAAAAAGCAGAAACCTGTTCATAAGTTTGAGAAACCAAAAAAGGTTCCTACGCCGGTAACGCCCGTAAAAAAACCCCTGCCACACAAAGAAGTCGCCGTCTTAAAGCAGGAACCTTCCGAGATTTCGATGTCGGAACCGAACCTGCCGCCTGAACCCGAATTAACGGATATTAGCAGAGACTCATCACTTGATTTGCCCGATCTCAAAGAAGAAGTCCTTGAAGAGGAGGCGCCAGGTATCGATGATAGGGTGAAGCCGTCACCACCTCTTAGGGTTGCCCACACCTTGCGGGAGGCTAAACCTATCTATGAAAACAATCCTCCACCCGAATATCCCAGGCTTGCCAGGAGAAGAGGGTTTGAAGGAACTGTTGTATTGGAGGTCCTCGTTGATAAAGAGGGGGGGGTGGAGGACATGCGCCTGTTCAGATCCAGTAAATACAGTATCCTGGACAAGGCCGCAATGGCATCGGTTAAGAAATGGGTGTTTAAGCCGGGAATGCGCGGTAAAGAACCGGTAGAAATGTGGGTCAGAGTTCCAATTCGTTTTCAATTGAAATAGATTTGCAATACAACTCAAGAAAATATTGCGTTGATTCTATTAAGGCTTTTTTTCGTGTCCATGAACATTCTTTACCAAAATTTCCCTAATTTTTTCTGAAAAAGGTCCAGGTGAAAAAGGCTTCTGGATGAATGCCTGGGCACCGGCATCCAGAATTTCCTGTACAGGGCCGTCAATGGAATAGCCGCTGCAGACAATCACCTTGAGATCCGGCCGCGCCTTCATTAGGAGCGGATAAACCTTCTCGCCTCCCATGTCGGGAAGCTTGATATCCAGTAAGGCCAGGTCAATATCTCCGTCAAAGGTCCCGGCGAGGTCGACGGCTTCCTTTCCTGTTCTGGCCTCAAGGACACGGTATCCCATCCTCTCCAGTAATTGCAGGATCAAATCCATAATGGGCTCTTCGTCCTCTATGACCAGTATTGTGCCGGTGCCTCTGGCCAGACCGGGTCTTTTCACTTCAATTTTCTCTTCCCCGGATTCCACAGCAGGCAGGTATATTATGACCGTAGTGCCTTTACCCTGTTCCGAATCAATTGAAATCCATCCATCATGGTTATTTACAATGCCGTAGACGGCGGCCATGCTGAGACCTCTGCCTGTAAATTTTGTGGTATAAAAGGGTTCGAATATTCTGCTTTTTGTCTCTTCGTCCATGCCGGTTCCGTCATCTTCGACCTTGAGGCAGACATAGGTGCCGGGCCTAAAATCAGGGTGTATTTTCATGGCTTCCCGCCCAATTTCCTCGTTCCTGGTAATTATCCTGATACGCCCCTTTTCCGCTATGGCTTCATCAGAATTGGCTATTATGGCCGAGAGCACGGTCTGCATCTGCGTAATGTCAATGTTTACGCTCAAAATATCTTGCGGCAGGTCCGTCTCCACGCGTATGGAAGGCTTGATCGTGTGCCGGATCAGGGGCAGGGTGTCTTCTACAAAATCACTCAAGGGTATTGTCTTGGCACTATATTTACCTGCCTTGGCATATGCCAGCAACTGGTTTGTCAGGTGAGCCATCCGGTGGGCGGAATCCTTCATCGGCTGTATATATTGCATTATGCCCTCTTCTTGAGGGTAAACCATCTCGATCAACCCGATATTCCCTGTTATAGCGGATAAGGCGTTATTGAACTGGTGCGCAATTCCCCCTGCCAGGGTAGCAACCGCTTCCATTCTTTGGTTTTGCAATAGCTTGATTTCAACCTTCTTTTTTTCTGTTATGTCACGTATAAAATTGAGTGTGGCCGGTCTTCCCTCCCAGCTGATAAAGACTGTGCTCAGTTCCACCCATAATTCCTGCCCGGATCTGTTTATGATCCTGAAAGGATAGGTGCCGGGAAAATCTTCGCCCTTTAGCCTTTTGAAATGTCTCTCAAGAACCATACCCCTGTCTTCAGGGTGTATGAATTCAACAAATGGTTTCTTAGCCAGTTCCCCCACGGAATAGCCTGTCAATTCCTCGACCCTTGGGTTTGGAAATTTAACAACCTCATCCTGGGCAACAAAGATGGCGTCGTAGGCGTTTTCCACCAGAAGGCGATATTTCTCCTCAGATTCCCGTAACGCCTCCTCTATCCGCTTGTGATCGGTAATGTCCATTAATGAAGCAACACTTTTTTTTGTACCGGAAATTATTCCTGCGTTAATAAACACGTGTTTTATGTTCCCTTGTTTATCAATAAAGCGAAACTCGTATTGTCCTGGTGCTTGCTTTGCTTTTTCCCTTCTTTGGGCATGATACTTTTTCATTTTTTCCAGGTCTTCTCCGGCAACAAATTCCGTCCACTTCATCTTGCCTTCTATTTTTCCTTTGGTATAGCCACTGAGTTTCTCAAATTCGGTGTTGGCCATAGAAATTATCATATCCTCTTCAATAATCACTGTGGCTGCTCCCGTATTTTCAAACACGCTACGGTATTTGGCTTCAGATTCCCGTAAGGCCTCTTCGGCCCGCACCCTCTTTGTAACATCTCTATTAATACCTCGAAACCCGATTCGATTCCCTTTCGCATCTGTTATGAGGGAAACGGAGCCTTCAATATATATCTGGGACCCGTCTTTCAGGATAAGCTCCCAATCAAATATATTGGCGGATTGTCCCGTTGAGTACACGTTCTTAAAAATCTGGGCAACTTTCTTGGCTGTCTCTTGACTCATAAATGCTCGGTTATTTAGTCCCATTAACTCATCACTTTTATATCCAAGCATCTTACACAAAGAAGTATTGAAGAAAGTCAAGTTCCCGGCAATATCAACCTCGAAATAGGCCTCTTCAATGCTCTCAATGATGTTTCGGTATTTGCCCTCACTCTCCGTCAGTGCTTTTTTTACTTGCTTTTCCTCAGCTATGTCCCTGCTGACAGCAATAACTTCCCTTTCTAATTCTTTCACTTTTTGTTCTAGTTCTTCATAGGTTGGCTTTTTGGCCATTTGAGAAACCTCCATATGTTATTTTGCTTACGAAGCATTTACACCCAAGACCTTTGTTATACTGAGAATATTTTGTCAACGTTAGCCTCAAGCTGATTTTTTTACCATTTGCACGAACAAACTCTTTTGTTCGTCATTATATCTGTTTTTTATGGCCAGTATTTCATCCTTTATGGCAAAGAAGCAATCAACCACCTCAGGGTCAAAATGACTTCCTTTTAAGTCACTGATAATGCTGAAAGAATCTTCTGCTGAAAGTGCTTCCTTATAGGGTCGTTTTGATGTCAGGGCGTCAAAAACGTCGGCAACAGCAACGATACGTCCTGTCAGGGGAATCTCTTCCCCTTCGAGCCCTTTTGGATATCCGCTTCCATCCCATTTTTCATGATGGGTCAGGGCAATAATCTCTGCCAATTTTATAAACCCGGCATCAGATCCTTCAAGGATGCTTCCCCCGATATTGGTATGTTTCTTCATGATCTCCCATTCCTCAGGGTCTAGCCCCCCTTGCTTAAGGAGAATCTGGTCAGGAATTCCGATTTTTCCTATATCGTGCATAGGGGCTGCGTATAGGATCGATTCAACCGTATCTTCGTCAAGTCCCATTTTTCTTGCAATGGCAGCCGAGTAATAGCTCATTCGCTCAATATGCGAAGCAGTTTCCTCATCTTTGTATTCAGCCGCCTTGGATAACCTGTAGATACTGTCAAGGGAATACTTTTTGATTTCCTCGAAGGCATGCTTCAATTGCTCTGTTCTCTTTTCAACTTCAGCCTCCAGTTTTTTTTGATAATCACGCATATGGTCATTGTATGCCTTCACTTTCAGAAGGGATTGAACTCTTGCCTTCAATTCCATCATGTCAACAGGCTTGGCAAGAAAATCGTCGGCGCCTGCTTCCAGGGCCTTTACTCTATCTTCTACATCATTCAGGCCTGTTACCATAACAATAGGGGTAGTTCTAGTTTTTTCTTCCTGCCTTAACCTCCTGGCCACTTCAAATCCATCAATTTTCGGCATCATTATGTCGAGCAAGATCAAGTCGGGTTGTATTTCCTGGGCACTTTTAAGGGCTTTCTCCCCGTCCGGCGCAGTTGTTACCTCATAACCCATTGGGAGTAACATGGCCTCCATCAGGCGCAGGTTGGTATCTTCATCGTCTACAACTAAAATGGTATTTTTTTTCTGCATAAGATTGCCTCGCTTTCAAATAAAAAGACTGTTATTCTCTCTTAACTCGACAAGAAATCTGACACCTTTTTTAGGAACTTGTCCACATCAAGAGGTTTCGCCATATATCCGTCAAAACCGGCCTCCAGTATCTTTTTTTTGTCACCTTTCATGGCGTAGGAAGTCAGTGCGATAACGGGAATGTTTTTGGTATTTACATCAGCCTTTAAGATCTTCGTTGATTCAATTCCGTCCATCACTGGTAACTGGATGTCCATTAGGATGAGATCGGGTTTGTCTCTCTTGGCCACAGCGACTCCTTGCTTACCGTCGGTCGCTTCTAATGTTGTATGCCCGGATAAATTGAGCAGATCCCTGACCAGTTTGATATTTTTGGAATCATCCTCTACTATCAGTATTGCTTTTCCCATGGGATTTTTTTCTCCTTGATCATCCGGTTTTATGATATGGCGACACTTCTCAATAGTCCTTCTATGGTCTCACCGTCCTGAGGAAAGGTTGCCATTAAGTATGAGGCCTTTATGTCCTTAAATGCAATCTCAATTGCCTTGCTAATGCGTTCACAGGCAATTTTGGTCTTTTCCTGGTTTTCCTCCTGAAAGATCAAAATAATATTTCCGTCCTTACCCGTTTGAAAGAAGTCGTACTCCCTTATTTTGTTTCCAACAGTTTTCTCCACATTGAGAGTTTCTTCTTCTGATAAATCCCTATTAAAGTGAAAACGGCACAGTGTGAAAAATCTATTACGCCTTTTGGACTGGCTGATCAGCCTTTTCAGGTGATTAAGCAGGGTGATTTCTCTGTGGATATTGATCAGGGAATGATCTGGTTTTTCCTCAAGGATTCCTTTTGCCGTAACAGCATGTTTTATCGGCAACGTAAAACTGAACCTGCTTCCCGCATTCTTGCCTTCACTTTCAACCCGGATTTTGCCTCCATGAAGTTCCACGAGATCCTTGGCCAAAGCCAGTCCCAACCCTGTACCCGGTGTTTTTCCCGAAATACTGCTGCTAGCTTGATAGAATTTTTCAAAAATCTTTTCCTTTTCTTCAGGAGTAATTCCAATTCCGGTGTCTGATACACTGATAGTTACCTCCCCGTCTTTTTTCGAGGCCCCTACCGCAATTTCTCCGCCGTCAGGGGTAAATTTTGCTGCATTGGAAAGGAGGTTAAACATGATTTGTTTGAGCTTTCTCTCGTCAGCTACTATTTCGAAATCCGACAACTCATCAGGGAGGTGAAAGTCAAGGCGGATGTCATGCTTCAATGCCTTTTCTTTGATCATGACCAGGCTGTTTTCCAAAAGGACCTTTAAAGCTACTCTGGATAGCTCGAGCTCGGTCTTCCCTGCCTCAACCTTGGAAAGGTCAAGTATGTCGTTAACCAGGGAAAGGAGATGCCTGCTGCTCTCCAGGATATCGTTTATATACTCTGCCTGCTTTTCATTCAGTTCACCGAAGAACTGTTTCTGTAATACTTGAGAAAATCCCATAATAGCGTTCATGGGTGTGCGCAGCTCATGTGACATGTTTGCCAAAAATTCCGATTTTGTACGGTTAGCAGCCTCGGCGGCCACTTTTTCTTTCTGCAGCTCTTCTGCCCTCCTTTTATCCGTGACATCTCTCGCGACACCCCGAAACCCTGTTGGCCGGCCTTCCGAATCCTTTATCAGGGATACGGACGACTCAACAAAGCGGCGGGAGCCGTCCTTTGTTATGAGTATCCAGTCAAGTGCCCTAGCGAATTTTCCAGTTCGATAGATTTCATTAAAGATTTCGAATGTTTTTTTGGCATCTTCATCATCCATAATCTGTCGATTGTTCATCCCAAGCAGTTCATCCCTGGAGTACCCGAGTGACTTGCACACTGAATCGTTAAAGAAGGTGAAGTTTCCAAAGGTATCAATCTCATAATAACCATCTTCAATGTTTTCAAGGATTGTTCTGTATTTCTCCTCGCTTTCCCTCAAAGCCTCCACAGCCTGCCTGCGCTCTGTGATATCGCTCGAGCTCCCTTGAAATCCTATAATCTCTCCCGATTTCCTCAATGTGGTGACGCTCGTTTCGAAATATCTTTTGGTCCCATCCTTGATGGTCACCTCAAGCGGAAAATTTTGCAGGGGTTTCCCTTTATTAAAAACACTATTGAAAACCTGAGAAATTTCTTCATGGGTATCCTGTTTGGCATAGTCTTTAAAATTCATACCGATCAGTTCATTTTTTGTATAGCCGGTGAGGTTTTCCGCTGTTTTATTGACATCCGTAAAATTGCCTTTTAAGTCCAGTGTAAAAGCGAAGTTGGCGGAGTTTTCGAAAAACCCCCTATATCTTTCTTCACTCTCCCGGAGCGCCTCCTCGGCCTGTTTACGTTCCTCAATCTCCATAACAAGCAAATCATGAGAGGTTGTGGTGCTTTTTAGATTTTCAGCCATTTTGTTAAATGAATCAGCTAAGTTTTTTAACTCATCACGGCCCTTTATCTCTATTCTGTAATCAAGATTCCCTTTTCCGATCTCTTTTGTCCCATTTAATAGCTCAGTTATCGGCCTGGTCATACCCCTGGCAAAGAAGAAAGAAACCAGTACGCCAAATAAAAGGATAGTGCTCCCCAAAACGATATTGTCTTTGATAATAACCCTTTTCGCGTGTTCCACTCGTTTGAGGGAAAGCCCCATGATTAATGACCATTTATCATTTCCCACCTTAATAGGCGTAATAATCATTTTTAGCGGTCCGTCGGCCTCGGAAAATAAATTTTCTTTAATAACCTGTTCTTCAATGTTGGTTAACCCGGGGATCAAAACGTCTTCCTTAGGTTCCATCTCACCGGAAGACATGTAAACTTCCATGTTGGGTTTAATGAGCTTAAGGAATTTTACATCCTCTGACCTTGCTATTTCCTGCATCTGCTTTTCTACAAAAAGCCAGTTCAGAGACCAGAACGCGCTTTTTACACTGGAGGCAAGGTGCGTGGAAATTGTTCTATTTTTTTCGATCAGTTCTTTCCCGATGGTTGTCGTCTGCTCTCTGATGGATACCGAAGTAGCTACCCCGATGGCAACGATAAGCGTGAGTAAAACCAGAGAGGCAATCTTGTAAAAAAGTCCAATTCTCGGGATAAAAGATAGCTTTTTCATAAATCATGCTCCTGCTGTTGTTAAATGCTTATTTCCTTCCCAGGATTGATAACTAAGGTCTTTGTTTTTGGCGCGTCATGCCTTACCTGTTTTACAAATTCATCAGCAGTCTGGACCAGTACCGGAAATGTCCCAAAATGTTCGGGGATGGCATATCTCGGGCCAATCATCTTACAGGCAAAGGCAGCTTCCTCCGGTCCCATGGTAAAGACACCGCCTATAGGAAGGATCGCAACATCGGGTTTGTAATAGTCTCCGATAACGTATTTCATGTCGCCCATCAAAGAGGTGTCACCTGAATGGTACACCTTGAGTCCGTTTTCAAATTCTATGATATATCCGGCAGCCTCACCGACAAACCTGTTGACTCCCTCAAATCCGGTTAGCTGGGCACCTGCCGAATGAAAGGCCTCTGTCATGGTTATCTTGATACCGTCAAAGTCCGCTGTTGCGCCCTTATTGCCCAGGCAAAATGTCTGGCAGTTTGCCTCCGGGATTTGAGACTTGATAAAGAAGCTGAGCTCCCATGGGGCAACAACCTTTGGTTTGTATTGCGCTACCATATCTTTGGCATCCGGGAGCATAAAATGATCCACATGTCCATGGGTCCATAGAATCAGGTCGACACTTCCAAAACTTTCAGGATTTTTATATTTTACGGGGATTTTCGGGTTGGTCTTGATCCAGGGGTCAAGCAATATGTTTCTTCCCTTAACCGATCTGAATAGAAAACTGCCGTGGCCCAGCCAGGTGATCCCGACCTCGCCTTTACCAATCGATTTTGGTTCCCCGGCTATTGCGGAATCTATGGTTTTGAAACGGGAAAGACCGGATACTATTGCCAGGCCTCCAAGGCCTTTAAAAAATTGTCTTCTTGAAATCTTCATCTTCTCCTCATTACACCTTGATTTTTTAATTAAAAAATCTTTGATAATTTATCTTTCATCATAGTTTTTGAGCATCTTTTCCAGTACCGCCCCAACTTCATTAACGTTGTTGTCCACACAGGTCAAAAACCGGGGACTGAGGGCATGACCCATTGCTGTGGTGGCTTTGCGGTTGTCAGGTAAAATAAGAATAAGCGGCATATTTAAAAGGAGGTGGCGGAGGGAGGTCAGCTCAATAAGATCTCTTTTGTTGCAGGCCAGCAGGACAGCGACAGTAGGCCCGTCGCAGTCGGGTCGGCGAAGCTTGTCGGAAAGTTCTGTCGTACTTCGTAAAATCTCAGTGTTGGCCTTCAGGCCTATCATCTCCACCACGCCGTGAAACCTGTCATTTATCTCACCTGTTGCGGGTATGTAAAAAAGCACGTTCATCCCAAAACTGTCTCCTTTTTTTGACCTGAATTCTCTCTTTTAAATACTGGCTGAGTGCCGAGGGAATTTTCAAGTTAAGTATTACTCAAGAATCATACCAAAGCAGGCTTTCGAGAGATTTATAAATGATTTCGGGATTTTAGGGCAGAAAGTTGAAACGGGAGGTGTTCAATGATCTGTCCTGTCAGGCAGGATTTGTCTTGCTAGACAGGAATATGTCCTGCCAGGCAGGACTTTTTCCATCTCATGAAATCAGATTTAGAGGATGTAGGGAAAGGTCCGTCAGGATCTATCTATTCCGTGTATTTTAAAGAGATGATATAAGCGGGATCTGGAGAGTCCGGACATGTGGCAGGCTTTCTTGATATCCCTGGCGGTCAGCAGCATGAGATCCTCGAGATATTGTTTTTCGACCTTAGAAAGAGCGTTTTCGCGCACATCTTGGAGTCTGGGAAGGGCTTCGGTTGGATAGTCGTTCCGGCCCCTGTCCTTTCCGGCCTTTTTTTTCTCGGCGACAGAAGCTCGTGCTTTCTGGACACGAATTTTTGTGGGTAGATGCATTGGGAACAGCGTCGGTTCAAATCGGGCGACTGTAAGAACCCTTTCCAGGGTGTGGACAAGTTCCCTGACGTTTCCGGGCCAGTCATAGGCCAACAGGGCCTCAAAAAAGTCTGGTGAAAACCCTTTTATTTCCATGCCGAAGCGCTCGCAGAGTCTGACCATGTAGTGAATTGTCAGGTCTTTGATGTCTTGGGGACGGTTCCTCAAGGGCGGCAGATCAATTGTAACTGACTGGACCCTAAAAAAGAGATCCCGCCTGAACTGCCCGGTTTTCACCATTTCTTCAAGGTTCCGATTGGTCGCGGACACCAGCCTGAAGTCGCTCTTTACCTCTTTATTGCTTCCTAAAGGCCTGAACCGGTATTCCTGGAGGACACGCAGAAAACTTGTTTGCACATTTGAGGGGAGTTCCCCAATCTCGTCCAGGAACAGCGTACCCCCATCCGCTTCCTTGATTAGACCGACTCTCGCCTTTTCAGCCCCTGTAAATGCCCCCCTCTCATGACCAAACAGCATACCCTCAACGAGTGTCTCAGGTAAGGCAGCGCAATCGACTACCACGAAATTATTCTTGATGCGGGAGCTGTTCTCATGAATAGTCCTTGCAAGCAGTTCTTTGCCGGTGCCGGTTTCACCGGTAATCAGTATATTGTTATCGCTGTTGGCGAACTGGGCCATAATATCAAGGCATTTCTTAAGTCGAGGGCTGCTTCCTATAATTCTCTCCCTGTTAAATGCTACGGCAGAGGGCTTTATGGTTAATTTTTCCTCGCGGTACTGTAAGACACGAGCAAGTTGTAGTGTTAGGTCCTTTATTGAAACTGGCTTTTCAATATAGGCCCAGGCACCGCTTTCAATTGCAATCTCGGCTCCATCCTGGTCGCCCTCTCCGGTAATAATAATTATTTCAGGTGAGGAGGGGTTTTTTCGGATCCTCGGCAGGGCGTCGAGACCGTTTCCGTCCGGCAGGTTCACGTCGAGTAATATCACATCAAACGACTTCGAGGAAAGTTCTTCAAGGCCATCTTTGAGGTTCAAAGCATATGTCGTGTTGTGTCCGATGCTCGAAATATGGCCATACAGCATCTTACAGATTGTGTTGTCGTCATCAATTATTAGTACGTTTGCCATGATCGGGCTCCCCCTTAGTTAAGAAGATGGGCCTGATTTTTTTACTGGAGAATAAAATCCCACCCTTTGAGGCTGTGTCGTAATGTCATTCCGAGGCGATAGCCGAGGAATCTTATATTCGCAACTGGTTATTATTAAAATATTTCTCCCTTTCACCCTCCGTAGCAGGGCTACTGCGTAGGACGGGTCGGTCGAAATGACATAAAAAGCCAAAACCAGTATTATGACACAGCCTCTTTGGGTAGGGTTATGTTTGGTTGACACTGCCGGTCAAAAGGCTCGGCATGGCACTCTTCTCCAGTGCACATCTACTCCAACGCTGCGAGCGGTCTGAAAGATACATCCTTTCGAAGAGTCCCAGTCCTTGCCTCCCATAAGCATGCAGCAGCGGGACACTCCGATGGGCTGCTCAATACAAAAACCCGACTTCGGGCGGGTATTCTTCACGTTTCATGGGCCGGCGGGAAATGAACATAAAAGATGGTTCCGCCTGAGCGATAGCAATCCCTTTTATCGTTGATAAAGCTGCATTCTTTGATCCTGCCCGGGCAGGTGTCACTGCTTTTTGGTATGTGTTGGCATCTTGAAGACTGCATATCAATCTTGAAATTATACCTCTCGGAAAAAATTTTCGTACGCAACAGGTCCGCTCCTCTTCCACCGGCATTGAAATCAAAGGGCCGCTTGGAGGAATAGTCCATTGTATCCTGGGTTGCAAAGAAACCCTCAAATATGCGGGCCTGATTTTCTGTCGTAATTCCCACGCCGTAATCATGCACTACCAGCTCCGTGCCTTTTTCCTCTTTTCGCACAATTATCTCTATCTTGCCTTCATCGGGCGTATTTTCAATGGCATTCCTTATGAGCCCGTCAACTACCTTCTGCAACGGATCGCGTGGCATAAATATGGGTGGTGTGGGTTCAAGCTTGGGTATGATTTTCACCTCTCGGTGGGAGAACATGGGTTTGAGTTGATCAATTCTGTTTCCAATATATTCGTTGAGTAGGATTTCCTCGGGCTTGACGTCTTTGGGGCCGAATATCTCGTCAACGCGTTTTCTAATGCTTTCAATAACCGGTTTTTCACCAATCTCCCGGGCAAGGAGAATTTCCAGTTCATCGCTGCACTGATCAATTATCGATGAAAGAAGTTTATGAGTCTCGTATTGTTTGTCGCGCATGATGTCATCTGCCTCGTCCTGAATGTCCATTATACGCCTCAGATTCCTTTTGGCCCTTTCCATAGTGCGTTCCCATGATTCTTTGGGAAGGGCATTCAGTTTCATAGTCAACAACTCCAGGGAACCGGACAGCACCGAGATAGGTGTTTTTAGTTCATGGGACAGATGATCAATAACTCTGTCTTTGGCCCGGTTCAGACTTGACACCTCTTTGTAGGCCTTTTTTATTTCCTCGGAAAACCTGGCGTTTTCAATCGAAAGGGCCACGGTTCCAGCTATCATGTTTAACATCTCAACATCTGTCTGGTCGAAGGAACCTTCCTTTTTGTTGATGGCGCATAACACACCGATAATTCTATCGCTACTCCTTAAGGGTACTTCAAGCAGGTTTTTCGTATGGTACCCGAGTTTCTCATCTCTTTCTTGAGCAAGTTCCGGCTCAGCGGAAGTATCATGAACGATGATCGGTTTCCCGGTCTTGATCACTTTGCCGGCTACGAACCCGTCCATTGGCAAACGTATCTCCTTTATTCTTTCTTGCGTAGCCGTGTCATCATAGGCTGCGCCTAAGAAAAAGAGCTCGTTCTTCCAATCATCTCTCAATATGACGAGCGAACCTTCCGTGCCTAACAGTTGCTTCACCTCACTGCTGACATAATCCAGAAGGTCTTCCAGGTCCGGGTATTCCGGAAGTGCTGTACTGAGCCGGAGTATTGCTTCATTGGTGCGGGCGGTTCTTTTTTCCTTGGTAATATCCCTTAAGAGCACAAGTTCCCCTGCAGGCTCATCCTTTGATTCCGAATAAACAGCAGCCCTCATAACCACATCTAAGATTCTCCCATCCTTTGTCAACCTCTTGGTTTCGTAGCGCAGGATGATTTTTTTCTCTAAGAGCTGTCTTATCATCTCACCGGTTTCTTGCTCAAGCCCGGGGGGAGAATAGGGAATCGTTTTTCCCTCCAGCTCGTCCATGGTCCAGCCGAATATTTCCGTGAAGGCCGGGTTTAAGTAGAACACTCGGCCATCTAAAGTAAACACGACAATGGGGTGAGGGACAAAGTCCAGAAGGGTTCTTAAGCGTCTTTCAGATTTGAGTAAGGCCTCTTCCGCCTGCTTTCTCTTAGTGATGTCCTGAAGTGTTTCTATCGCGCCTGTGATGTTCCCGTCGCTGTCTTTAATAGGGGATGCAGTAAAAAAGAGCCACCTGCCGTCTTCCCACAGGTTGCGGAACATTCTTTCAGCCTCATATCCTCCCTCTATGACCGCGGATTTTCGATATTGGCCGCCGTAATACTTTGCTATTTCTTCTTCAGACGCATTGTCTACGAGAAGATCTGCCAGAATCGGTCTTTCCGAGGAATAGAATGGCAGCCACTGTCTTTTTGTTCCGATTATATCTTCTGCAGGAATTCCGGTGAGATTTTCAAAGGCCTTGTTGCAGTGGGTGATGAAATGATTGGCATCAATGACGAAGGTGGGTATGGGATTTCCCTGCACGATTTGCGCGTGTCTTTCTTCACTTTTACGCAGCGCCTTCTCGGCTTCCTTTCGCCTGATGGTTTCCTTCTCCAGCTCTTTAATCTTTTTTTCCAGTTCTTCATAGGAAGGCTTTTTGGCCATTAACATTTCCTCCAGATATGAGATCATATTCGGGTACCGGGAACCCGGGCCAAATTGTGTATGGCAGATTTTTTAGAAAATTCTATGATATGACATATGTTAAGAAACCTCAACCCTATTCCCCCGGCC
>CAZUHR010000050.1:2649-13680 GCA_964620335.1 uncultured Desulfobacteraceae bacterium | reverse complement strand
GAATCAATGCTTAACAAATTGCAATCTTATCCCATTACAATTCCTGCATCCTCGCATTAAAAAGATGTTCTTTTAAACGATTTAATAGTCCGTTTACGAAATGTAAAAAAATGTGCTTGATTTGAATTAAACTTGCATTTATGTTGAATGCAGGCTAGGATAAATTAATACTAGTTCATTTCAGAGTTTTTAATTCATGCGTTTCAAAGAGCCTAGCTATGAAACTTATTGTACAAAAAGGCGACGAAAAAGGGATCTGATTGGAAAAAGGAGGTTAAAATGGGACCCAGAAAAATCTATGAATTACTGAAAGAAAAGATTATCTGGCTGGACTTAGAACCAGAGAGCGTCCTCAATACGAGTGAACTTGCGAAATCATTTAAAGTCAGCCGAACGCCTATCAAGGAAGCCCTTATTTACCTTGAATCCGAGGGTTGGCTTTTGCGGCATGGATCGCATTTCATTGTCACACCCCTGAGTTTGGACCGGATAAAAGAGATTACGGAAATACGTTCTGTGATGGAGCTTCAGGCCAATATCTGGGCTATGCATCGCATAACCGCTGAGGGAATGACATCTCTGTGCGAATTAGAAAAAGAGATACAGACACTGGATGATGGGGCGAGCAACAAGCAAATGATCGAACTGGATGTCAAGTTCCATCGGAAACTCTTCCATGCGGCCAAAAACAGTCAGTTGGCACAGCTGCTAGATCGTTTGCTCAGCCAGTACCTCCGTTTCTGGCTGTCAATACCGCGTGAAATAGATCCCCAGTCTTTTTTTGCTGAGACAATTGACATCATTCGCGCCATCAAGGAGAAAGATGAGATCAAGCTTGGGAAGGCTACCGCCGGGCACATAAAACATTCGGTGGATGAGATTATGGGCACTTTTTAGACCGGAATCACTCAAAAAATATCATTCCTATCCAATCATTCATAGATTTTTTAATTATGGCTTGAAAACAAAGTCAAACTAATCACCTCAGAAAAGTGAGTTGGCTGCTACAACATGAGAAGTAGCTTAATGGTGTATGTAACTAAAAGCACCTTTTCATCTGCTTCATAGGCAGTCTACCTTCCAAATTTGATACCTTAATCTAAAAGAATCGAGGAATTATCACTCTACCATCTCTTGAGAATGAATCGGGCAGGATGACTCTATAAGCTCTTTTAAGAGCCCTTTTCCGATTTTCTTGGACCCACTAAATTTATTAGAAAAACACTGATAGTGAAAACAAATTTCGCTTTCGTGGGGCTAGATTTCACGGTCGATTTACTCAATATCGTTTCCTTTGAAGTAGGGATCGTAAAAAAGAAACAAAATTATAAAAAATGGTGATTCTGAAAAAAAATGAAAAAAGTTCTTGACATGAATTTAGTTTGTATTTAAAGTGAATTTAAATTAAATTGAAGTTAAATACAACTAGCATCAAATTTTAAGGCAAATCAAATACTTCCTTTGCGTTTACGTGATTGCTTATTTAATAAGACGTTTCCAAAAAGATTATACCGAAGGCCTATGTTTACAAAAGAGGTGATCATGGAAGTTGTTAATTGTGAAAGAGTAAGCGCTATCAAGATCGAAAAATTCCCATATAGAATGAAGATGCACGATGTCAAAGGCATCAGTGTCAGATGGCTTTCTAAATTTGGTGAGGATGACTCAGGAAATCCTGAATACGGTCTTAGGTTTTTTGAAGCTCAGCCCGGTGGCGAAATACCCATTCATAATCACTTCTATATTCAAACTATGTATATCATTAGCGGACAGTTCGAGTGTTGGCGTTTTGACCCTAAAACAGATAAATTAATTGAGAAATGGGCCTGCGGTCCAGGCGATGTTATCTACGTGCCCAGCATGGAGCCACACGGCATGAGAAACCTGAGTGAGACCGAACAGGCCACTTTTTTGTGCTGCATCTGCAATGTGTACGAAGAAAAAGCCATCTGAAAAGGAAAAATGCAACAATGAAAACAGCTAAGCGTTTAAATGACTTTGAAGCCTACCTGGGCACGGCCATGAACCTTATCCTCACTAAGATGAAGGAAGAGGGTAAAGATGTCATCAATCTGGGCCTGGGTGATCCTGATGTGCATCCCCCTGAAGCTCAGAGGAAGGTTCTGGCAGATGCCTGCATGGATATTGAGAGTCATCACTACCCGAGCTTTTATTCACCCATGCCTCTGAAGCAGGCAATCGCCGACTGGTACGAACGTCGCTTTAAAGTCAAGTGTGATCCGGCAACCGAGGTGCTGCCATTGATCGGTTCTGCCGAGGGGCTGTTTCACATCCACACCTGCCTGCTCGACATTGGAGACACGGCCCTGGTCCCTGATCCGTGCTATCCTGCATACATAGCTGGAGTTAAGATCGCTGGTGGAATAATTGAGCCCATTCCGCTTTTAAAGGAAAATGGCTTTGTACCTGATCTGGACAATATTGACCCTAAGGTAGCGAAGAGGGCCAAGATGATATGGGTCAATTATCCTAATAATCCCACCGCAGCACATGCTCCGGAAGATTTTTACAAACAGCTAGTTGACTGGGCCCACGAATATGGTGTAGCAGTCCTTTCCGATAACCCCTATTCTGAAATTTGCTTTGATGGTTACCAGGCGCCCAGCTTCCTTCAGTTTGATGGGGCTAAAAAAGTAGGCATTGAATTTAACTCTTTGTCAAAAGCATATAACGCTTGTGGCTGGCGTACAGGCATGATGGTGGGAAACAAAGAAATTATTGCTGGTATGACTAAGATAAAATCTCATTCTGACAGAGGAATGTTCTATCCGCTACAGGTTGCGGCTGCAGCTGCGCTCAACGGACCTACAGATTTCATGATAGCTCGAAACCTCATGTATAAGGAACGCAGGGATGTGGTCGTGAAGGGCCTTACTGAAATGGGCCTAGAGTTGGAGAAACCCAAGGCAACCTTTTATGTGTGGGCTTCCGTTCCCAAAGGAGTTACCAACTCAAAGGACTGGTGCTTTAAGGTACTGGATGAAGTTGCTGTGTGGATGATTCCGGGTTCCATGTATGGCAATCATGGCGAAGGCTATTTTCGCATCGCTTTGACCCATCCGGCCGAACGGCTTGAAGAGGCTATTGATAGGTTGAAAAAGTTTTTAAGCTGAGATATGTAGAAAAATTTGTTTGAGCAATTAAGCGCTTCAGTGATCATATGAAAAAATGAGCAACTTGCATGTTAAAATTAAAAAAGGGGGCAAGGACGAAAGATGAATAAGCAAAATTCAAAGAGGACAAATTTAATGCCTCATATGATGGGCCAGGGGCCTTTAATCGAAAAGGGTATATTTGGAGAGAATACGATATTGTCTATATCATACCTCACGGAAAAAGAACCTCTTTTGACTTTTCTTCCCCCTGGGATTCAGCCAGCAAATGATCCAATTGTAACATTCCATTACAGACATTCGGAAAAGGTGAGTTTCTTAGGAAATGGTGAGCTGAACCTCTTAGGAGTTTACGTGCCAGTCATCTACAAAGGTAAAAGTGATCAAGAGAGTGGTGTTTATTGTCCGGTTCTTTGGGAAAACAATACCATGGCTATTATCCTTGGCCGTGAGGTCATGGGAGCACCAAAGTTATATGGAAATATAACAAATCCCGTGAACGTTAATGGCGTTTGGCGTGCCCTTTTATCTGAAGATGGAAGGCCGCTTATAGAAATGAAAGTCTGGAACTTAAAACCTGTCGATGAAGGTGCTCTAAAGGAAATGCAGGAACAAGCATTAAAAAGGGCCTATATTGGCTGGAAGCATATCCCTAAGGAAAATGGAATCGATACCGAGATTAGCCACGCAACATACTATCAACTTCCAGAAAGACTCAATAGAGCATGGACAGGCGAAGGAGAGGTAACACTTTTTGAAACGGAACCGGATATCAATTACTGGACAGACCACATTATGAAGTCCCTTCGGACTTTACCTCTGATTAGGTGCATATCGGTGTTTATGATGAAGAGCTCTGGCGAGCATCTTATTTTCAAGGGAAGGGCTTTAGGTTAAGTCACTTTTGAAAAAAGAATTTTAGCGCTGTAGAGGCTTATTATAGATTGACCATGGTTAGACATCCATTGGCATTAAAAAACAAACTTAATTAATTAATGAATTGATAATGCTTATGCAAGCCCAATCAGATTCAAGTCCTTTATTGGAGGTGAAGTCCCTTACAAAGTCTTTTGGGGGGCTCGTAGCCGTGGACCATATTTCAATTCAATTTAAAGAGAAGGAATTGCGTTCCGTTGTAGGGCCTAATGGTGCTGGAAAGACAACCTTCTTTAATTTGATAACAGGTCAATTTCGGCCAAGTTCCGGTAATATCTATTTTAAAGGCAAATCGATAACGAATTTGCCTCCAGAGGAAATTTTTCGTATGGGGATCGTAAGGACCTTTCAGGAACCTAGTGTTTTTCCAAAATTGACGGTTTTGAAAAACATCGAAATTGCTGCTCAGGGAAAGTTTCGTACATCCAATGTTCCATGGGGAAGACTGACTCTGAAACGAAAACAAATTCGGGAAAAAGCACTCGATTTTCTAAATGAACTAAATTTATATGATATCCGACACAGCCCAGCTGAATTGTTGACGTATGCTGATAAACGGCGACTTGAGATCTCAATGGCTTTGATCTGCGAGCCTGATCTATTGTTATTGGATGAGCCTACGGCAGGAATGGCCTTGGAGGAAACTGAACAGACAGTACTATTCTTAAAAAAGATTTCTTCAAAGAACACTATCGTTCTCATAGAACACGATATGAACGTCGTCATTGAGATCTCGGATAGGGTCACTGTATTAGATAATGGACGTGTATTGGCGGATGGTGCTCCAGAGCAGATTCTTGCAAAAAAAGAAGTCAGGAAGGTCTACATGGGGGAAATCGCATGAATCAGCAGGTCCTAAAGTTGAACGATGTTCATACTTATTATGGCGAGAGCCATGTTCTTCAAGGGCTTTCTTTCCATGTTGACCAAGGTGAATGCGTTTCCCTTATAGGAACCAATGGTATGGGAAAGACGACGACCATCCTAACAATTATGGGCCTGACTCGTGTGAGAAAGGGATCCGTTTTGCTTGAAGGAAAAGATATCACCCATATGCCTCCCTATACCATTGCCCGTATGGGCATCGGATATGTTCCAGAGGATCGTGGTGTCTTTGATGCCTTGACTACCTTAGAGAACCTCAAAATTCCTTATCTTAATACGAGACGGCAAAGTAAAAAATCATGGGACGAGATTCTTGATTATATTTACATGTTATTTCCCAGATTACAGGAAAGAAGTAATCAATTGGCCGGAAAGCTATCGGGAGGCGAACAGCAAATGCTAACAATAGCTCGTGGCCTAATCTCCGGTACTAAAGTGCTTTTACTTGATGAACCCTTTAAGGGGCTGGCTCCGTCTATTATTCAAAATATAATTCAAGTACTTAATAACGTGAAATTGCAAAGTCATACGATATTGATGGTAGAGGAAAAAATTAGTATTGCCTCAGAGATAGCCGATCGATTTTACTTTTTAAAGAAAGGCCGCATTATGGCCGAAGAAAGCGTAATTTCAATAAAAAACAACCCGGAACTCTTTTACCAGTACCTTGGAGTCAAAGTTCATCATTAATAAATCATAGCAGGAAAACGGATATGGATTTTTCTACAATCATTATTCAATTTCTTAATGGCTTAGCAATCGGTTCTATTTTGATTCTTTTGAGCTTGGGGTTAACTATTGTCTTCGGAATGATGGGAATTGTTAATATAGCTCATGGAGTTTTTTATATGTTAGGTGCTTATCTAGCACACACCTTGGCATTGCATCTACAGATCAATTTTTCGATTGTCCTTATAATTGCTTTTGGAAGCAACTTCCTTCTGGGATGCCTATTAGAAACATCTGCGATTAGACCACTAGTCAAATGGAACAGGATACCGATTCATTTTATGATTATGACACTGGGCGTCGCCTTTATCTCTCAAGAACTTTTCAAGATGATTTGGGGTCCTGAAACAAAGTTGGTTGAGATTCCTGGTTTTTTGCAGGGTGTAATGCAAGTGGGACCTATTATCTATTCGAAATATTGGCTGTTTGTTATCGGTTTTACCTTGGCCATTACGTTAGTTATAAGCGTCTTTTTTAATAAGGCAGGCACTGGGATCCTTGTAAAATCACTGCTCATGAACAACAGTGTCTCTCAAGCTTTGGGTACTAATGCGGCATCATTGAATACTTTAGTGTTCGGCCTCGGTTCGGGTATTGCCGGAATAGCTGGTGTTTTGGCTGCTCCAATTCTAACGGCGTCTACAAACATGTGCTTTGATATGATTATGATTATGTTTGTTGTGATTATCTTCGGAGGATTGGGAAGCTTGCTCGGGGTAGTAGTCAGTGGATTAATTATTGGGATGGTCCTAAGTTTCGGAACTAGCTTTGTGAGTGGAACATTTGCAAATGTTTTTGTCTTTATCGTCATGATAGCTATTTTGATGATAAAACCACTTGGCTTATTCGGTAGACCTGGACTGTTAAAATTATAATTCAGGTGATAAAGATATGCTTGAATCGGCAAAAGGCGAGAATGTCTTGATCATGAGGCCAACTACAGTTTTTGGTATTTATGTAATAATCATTTTTTTATTGCCTCTCTTTTTACAGTTAACAGATCAAGCAGATTATTTACGTTATGTTGTTACAAGGGTAATGATTCTCGGGATTTACGCACTGAGTTTTGATTTAGTTAATGGGATCACCGGAATACTTAGCTTCGGCCAAGCTGCGCTTTTCGGCGGTGGTGCTTATGTTACAGCAATCCTTGTCACCAGAAGCAACATATCTGAGGCAGCCTTTCTCATTTTGGCGGCTATTGTTGCCGGCGCTATCCTTGCATGGGCTGTGGGGATTTTATCGTCCAGGATCGGTGGTCTAGCTGTTTTTTTGGTAACCTTTGCGTACGTCGAGGTAGTGCGACTATTCGCACTATCTGATCCACTTTCAATAACAAATGGTGAAAATGGTATTGCTGGTATTGCTCGTGGTCACCTTTTCGGACTATTAAATCTAAAATCAGAAATTCATTTTTACTATTTCACCTTGATGCTCTTAGTAATAACCTTTTTAGCAATCAATTTGATAAAAAATTCACCAACGGGGGATGTCTTTTTTGCTATCCGAGAAAATACTGAGAGAGTTCCGTTTCTGGGATATAGCATTAGAAAATATCAAATTGTTTCTTTTATTCTTTCAGGAGTTTTTGCCGGATTGTCTGGATCTTTGATGGCAATGCATGAAAGTTCTGTATCTCCTGATATTTTGCATTGGTTTTTTTCCGCCGATGCATTGCTTTATGTAGTGCTCGGCGGTCCTGGCACTCTGATAGGTCCAGTTTTAGCTACCACTCTCGTTGTCGGACTCCAAGAAATTTTCAGCGATATCGTAACAACTTATTGGATGATCTTTCTAGGGCTTAGCTTTATAGCTCTTATTGTGTTTTTGCCGAATGGACTGTATCCCCTTATGGAGAAGACTGTCTTAAGAAAAAAAGACAAAAAAGCTCTGATGAAACTGTAAGTCCTTCGGAATCTTTCGATTAAAAAATGAGAAAGTATGTCAACTATGGCCTGAAATTACTTCACAATTTTAATCTTAAAAGGAGGGGAAAAAATGGGTAAAGCTATAAGTAAAAAAGGAATCTTAAGGCTGTCGTCCCTAAAAATGACTTTATTAGTAGCAATTGTGGTAATGTTAAGCCTCTGTTTCTTTAACAATGCTGTGTATGCAGCCGATGAAATTCGTTTAGGGGCAATCACCTCACTAAGTGGTCATGCATCTCCTCTTGGCCATGAACTGGGTCATGCCGTTGAGTTGGCCGTAGAGAGGATCAACCAGAAAGGTGGAGTGTTGGGGCGACCTATAAAGCTTTTTATGGAGGACGATGAAAGCAAAAAGCCTTCCGGGTTGTCCAAGGCCAGAAAGCTAGTAGAAAGGGATAATGTCCATTTTATTGTAGGAGTTATTGATACTACCATTTGTCTGGCCATACAGCATTACGCAAAGGAAAAAAAGACTATTTTCGTCAATACCGGAGCAGGAGCTGATATGCTGGTACAGCCCCCGAATTGTTCAAGGTACTTTTTTAAAGTCGCCCCTACTACCAGCATGGGGGCCACAGCCGTTAGTTACCCTGAGCAACTATTCGGGCCGGATTGGGTTTTTTTGGCACTCGACTATGCTTGGGGAAGAGGTATTGGCGAGTTTAGCAAGAAAATTTTGGCCAAAAACAATAAAGCGCGTATCCTGAAAGAGGTTTATTTTCCTTTCAGTGAAACAAACTATGCTCCTTACTTAACTCCTTACGTATCAAAGCAGCCTGATGTTATATTTATAGCAGTATTTGGAGCTCATTACCCGAGAATGATAAGGCAAATCAGACAGATGGGGATAAAATCCCATATTCATTGCTATTTTCACAGCAGGCCAAGTGTTTTAGCTGCCGGGGATGCAGCCTTAGGTATGACCTCTATGAATACATATCTCATAAACAACCCGAAAGTTCCCAAAGCAAATCTTTTCGCAAAAGAGTTTTATAACAAATACAAAACTTATCCTGGATTACATGGGGCGAATGCATTCACTGCCGTGGAAGTGCTCATGGAGGCCGCTGAGAAGGCTGGCAGCTTAGAAACGGACGCCGTTATAAATGCCCTTGAAAACACACAGTTTAAGAATACAGTGCTGGCTCCAAATTTTCGTTTTCGCTATTCAGATCACCAAGCGGTTTCTCCTATTTTTGTTGGAAGGATTGTTAAGGATCCGGACCTGAAATATGCTTATCAGTTAGAATATACCGTGAGTAACCCTACAGAATTACTCGCTCCGGAAGACAAGACAGGGTGCCCGGTGCCCTAAGCTAAGATTTAATAATATAGGGCCGCGGATTCGAGGTTTTCGTTATTCGCGGCCAAGGATTTTATCATTTTTTTGAGGTAATGAAAAATGACTAAAAACGGAGAGGATCCAATTTTCGATTTGGCAAGGAATGCAGTTGAAGTTTCATTTGAAGATTTGCCAGAAGAAACTATTTATTTCCAAAAGAGGAGGTTTCTTGACACTATAGGGACATGTATAGCAGGTTCCCATGCACTTGGAGTCGACACTATCAAGGAATTTGTCACCGACTGGGGGGGTAAAAAAGAGAGCACGATCCTAGTTCATGGTGGAAGGTTTCCATGCCAAAATGCGGCCTTCGTGAACTCCGTGATGTCAAGAGCACTCGACTTTTGTGATGCTATCCCTCCTGGCTACCATGCGAGTTCAACAGATATTCCAACAGCTCTAGCTGTTGGAGAGATGATAGGAAGCAATGGGAAAGATGTCCTAACAGCCCTGGCAGTGGGAGGGGATCTGGCTCACAGAATAACTAGGGCTGGGGATTATGAATATTCAACGGCTCATCCTTATTATGGATTCGACGGCAATGTTGTTGCGCCTTTTGCGGCAGCCACAATTACCGGGAAGTTGATGGGGTTAAATGTACAGCAGATGCATAATGCTTTGGGAATTGCCCTTAATCAGGCGGCTGGCACCTATCAAAGTAATATTGACGGGGCCTTGGTCGTGAGGATCATCCAGGGATTCGCAACAAGCTCAGGCATACTTTCTGCCTTATTTGCTAAGCGTGGTATATCTGGAGCGAAGAATGTGCTGTTAGGACCATATGGATTCTACGAATTATATACTAGAGGCAAATACGATCTCAAGCATTTGACCGATCAATTAGGTCAAAAATTCTATGGACCAGAATATTCATGCATTAAAGGTTACCCAAGTTGTGGATTAACGCTTGCCGTTACGGACGCAGCTTTGGAACTCTTCTCTAAGTATGAAATTAAACCAGAAGAAATAAAGGAAGTGGAAGTCAGAGTAAGTGATTTTGCTTACAAGGTCACAGGAAAACCATTTTCCATTGGTCCGAACCCAGAAGTGGACGCACAGTTCAATATCCAATACGTTACTGCCAACGCTTTGGTCAGAGGAAGCTCAAGGTTAGAACATTTTACAGAGCAAAAAATAAAAGATCCGGCTGTGATAAGTCTTCTAAATAAAGTTAATGTCATACTTGATGACAAATTAATTCTAGACGAAACAGATATGCGTGTTAGGTTAAAAAATGATAAAGTGTATTCAGCTCATAAACAATGGGGAAAGGGTCAGCCGCCAAACCCACTCAGCGAGAAAGAGTTCGAAGATAAGTTTTGGCAATGCATTGACTTTTCACAACTAAATCTGCCGGCTGAGCATGTCAATAAAATAATAAGCACGGTCAAACATCTTGAAGAGGTAGAAGATATAATTGAATTAATTAGTCTTTGCGTTGTAAATTAGATTTATACCTTGGTAAACGGCTATGATATTGGCAGCCTTTGCCTGTAGTGAATATTAGGATCAAAAGATGCGGTAGCTGGTATCTGTGCAATCTATTGTATGTCATAAGGGACGAATTACGTCGATGAAAAGTCCCTAATTGTTTTTTATAAAAGGGGAGGTTAACGAATGAGTGCAGACTTAAATAAAATTGAAATATTGATCAGAAGGGAGATAGAGGCAAGGATTACTGCTCCCTTGATTAAGGCTTTTATCAATGAATTCGGGAAAGAGAAGACACTGAAAATCGTTGAACCAGTTATTAGATCCTTGGCCGAAGAAAGCGGAGCTCAGATTGCACAAGTTGTTGGTGGAAATACTATTGAACACTTTGCTAAAACGATGCCACTCTGGAGTCAGAATGATGCTTTACAGTTTGACATTCTTGAACAAGGCAAAAAAAAATTCTCAATGAATGTAACTAAATGCCGTTATGCTGAAATGTACAAAGAACTGGGCATTCAGGATCTAGGATATACGCTCTCTTGTGCTCGCGATTTTGCAATGGTGGAGGGTTTCAACCCTAAAATCGAGCTGAAACGTAAACAAACCATCATGGAGGGAGCGGATTACTGTGATTTTCGTTTAA
>CAZUHR010000050.1:0-2549 GCA_964620335.1 uncultured Desulfobacteraceae bacterium | reverse complement strand
TTATTAGAATTGATTAAAATTTGAGAGAAAATTTCTTATATGGAATACACTGTCAAAGAAGTTCTGAAAATGGAAGTAGCCCCAGCTTTGGGGTGCACTGAGCCGGCAGCCATTGCTTTAGGCGCGGCAGCGGCTATGTCAATTTTACCTGATAAAAATATTGAAGCTATTGAAGTATGGGTGGATCGAAATATTTATAAGAATGCTCTTGCCGCCACAATTCCTGGAACCGGCGGGCTTAAAGGACTTGATACAGCAGCAGCACTTGGTGCTTTAGGAGGCGACCCTAAGCTCAAGCTAGAAGTATTAAATCCAATCGATGATGAACTGCTGGGCAGGATTTTTGATTTTCTACAGGCAGACAAAGTCAAGGTTAACCTCATCCCTGATAAGAACGGACTTTACATCAAGACGGTTATCCTGAATGGCACGGATACCGCCGAATCAATTATCTGCGACCAGCATGATAATATAATATCTCTAAGCCTAAACAACATTGAGATTATAGACAGCCCGCTTCTCTCTAAAAGAAAAAAAGGGAGCAAAAGTGATTTAACCGAACTGGAGGAGTGGTTGAGAGATCTTACCCTTGAAAAACTCCTTTTTCTCATCGACGATTTGGATGTGGATGATATGGCTTTTCTTGAGGAGAGCATCCAATACAACATGAGGTTAACAGCGTATGGCCTTAAATATGGATCCGGTCTAGGCGTTGGAAAGACATTAGAAAGGCTCGTCAAAAAAAAGCTCCTAAAAAGGGACATGATTCTGGATGCAAGAATATTAACCGCAGCTGCGGCAGATGCCCGTATGGCTGGGATCAAGTTGCCTGCAATGGCTTCGGCGGGGAGTGGTAACCACGGCTTGACAGCTGTTCTTCCCATTTGGGCGGTCAGTAGATATACAGAATGTGATAAAAAGAGTCTTCTGAAAGCCATAGGCTTAAGCCACGTCATTACCGCCTATATCAAAGCGCATACCGGAAGGCTCTCTGCTATGTGCGGCTGTTCTATAGCCGCAGGGGCAGGAGCTACAGCAGGCGTGACTTACCTCCTTGGGGGTGATGTTCACCATGTTTCTGGAGCTATTAAAAATTTGACGGAAGATCTAGCTGGAATAATCTGCGATGGTGCTAAGGCTGGGTGCGCTTTCAAACTTGCTACAGCCGCAGGCACTGCCGTACAAGCGGCTTTGTTTTCACTGCAAGGTGTCAACGTTCAGCCTACGGATGGGATCATTGGAACCTCGTTGGAGAAGACAATGCAAAACATAGGTACTTTGAGTACCCAAGGCATGATGGAAGCCGACCGCACAATTTTGAAGATCATGTTGGCAAAACAATTCAAAGAAGTTTAATAAATCTTCCTTTACCTTCTCTATTGTTTGTTTGAAATCTTTTTTCAGGTGTAAAAATAAACCTCTTCCCTGACAGTCAGACTTATCAAAGGTTTTGGAGGTGGGTGATATTTTGAGGTTCTGGAAGGCTTTCCCAACATCCCACTTCTGTTTTTGAAAGACATCTTGTGAAATCCACAAAAATTAAGCCTATCAAATAATACCAGTTTTACACTGGCCTTTTACTGTGCCAATTTCTGGTCTTGATTTTTCTCAATTTTTCTGCATAATTACACTCAATTATATGAATCTCCTAAACCGTCCACTTCAGACAATCCGGAGTTCAGATCATATCATGGATAAACACCTCAAATACTGCCATCCTTGCTCCTAACAGAGGCTAAACAGTTCTGTTGGGAGTCAATTTTTTATTTTAACAACGCTAAATTCTTCAGACTTATGCTGGAGCCGAGAAGAGTATGAAAAGGGCCGGTGGAAAAAAGCAAATTGAAAAATGAAAGGGGAAATGCGAATAGGGAAAAACCACACAGCAGGGCGCAATCCGGCCAAGTTGCAAGAGTCAAAGGCAGACCTGACCCCTTCACCCCTTCATAGGGGACCTGGTGTCATCTTTCACCTCATATGATATTAACCGACCGTGGGCTTTGGTGATGCGGAGCAGATTCTCTAAGTCTGTTTTCTTGAGAATTCCCTTCACTCTTGACAGCCCTATCCCGTCGTGGGACGCAAGAAAGTCGAGGAAGAGGAGATCCTGCCTGTGTCTGTTAGTCTCCTCGCGGATATTGGAAGTGTCCTCTCGCACAAAGGCATGGATAAGATTCCCCTTATCTATTCTTGATCCTGTCGATCACCCGTCCACTTAGTTAGAGTTGTCATGCACTATTTCCGTGAACCACAGTATTCGTCCAGTGCCGGATTAATCGTATTATTCTGTTTCCATCAAGCGGTGCCTGAGCATGTATCTTATAACACATGGGCCAAATAAATAACCAGGAGTATCCCGATAAAGTCCAGCAAAATGGCAACTTCTGAACATGTATATTCTACTGTTTTTTCTCTGTGACGATGGACAACTCCGGATCATGCCCGGCGCTTGAAGAACAATCTCCTTTCGCTGAACAACAACTCCGCTACAATTACACAGAGGTAAAGTACTCCTATCCATGCCAGCCCACTACGGTTTGTTTTGCAAA
>CAZUHR010000049.1:0-13680 GCA_964620335.1 uncultured Desulfobacteraceae bacterium | reverse complement strand
ACAGATATCACACCGCTTGGCTTTTCTTGGCCCACCCAGTCAGAATAGGACTCTCTTTTGTAGATCCTCGCCGGGCGGCGGAGCTCCCTAGATAAAGATACCTGGCATGTATCGGTGCTTCCGAGAGAGCAAACCGATATACTTTACCGCAGGCTGAACAGATACATAGGCGGCATGTAGAGGGTGGCGGGATAATATCGAAGAATCATCGAAAAAGCGCAAAAAATGGAGAAAATGGGCACAATTTTAGACACAGTTTCGGGTTTGCCTTGTACAACTAATTGATATAATTATAACATTTTGGTGGAGGCGGCGGGAGTTGAATCTGCCACAATTTCAAAATGTTAACCGGCTGATACAACAGGCTTTTCCTTTGGTTTCAATGTGTTTGTCCATAATTGGTTCTCTTCAATATCTTCAACAAAAACCATCCAATTCAATAAGCGCGTTTCAAAAGTACCAGGATTCTACCAGACCTCTGTTTGCATACGAAAAACAGAGGAGCTGTATTCTTGCCCCAATACAAAAGGTAACCAACATATCTGACGGACTTTCATAACAGTTGTCATGTTTCGTTCCGATTGCCCGTAGCGGTTCTCGACGTGTCCACGGAGTAGACACGGTCCGTCTCAGCTGCCGATTCCATCCTGTCGTTTAAACGGCCCGACGCACCCCGCCCCCCCCGATGTTCCCAGTTTTTAGACCGTAGGGACGTTTTGCGAACTGCCCTGAATTATATAAACCCGCGCATTTTTATGGGACTTATACAATTAACAAGTATTTGTTATTTCAGTTGATTATAACAAATCCCCGGCCATTCAATGGTATAAAGCGCGCCCTAACTCGATCCCTTTTAAGTCTCTTTATACAATTCCCACCGGGATCCCCGGCCACGTTTACCCTTAACCGGCTGAATAATCCTTTCTCTGCGCATTTCCTGGAGCAAGTTGGTAACAAAATTCTTTTTTTGTTCGCTAGTTAACGCTTCCGAGAGTTTCCTTATAAGCAACTTGTCCAAGTCCGCACGCGTGGCGACATGAAATCGCCGCAAATAGTCCTCGATCAGCTTCTTATAATACTGTTTGTCGAATGGCCGCTTCCTGATGTAATCAGCCCTTGTTTCCGTCGCTGCGGCAACCTCTGCCGACACAAACAGGTTGGGTCTTCGCCCTTCGATCAACCGCTTTTTCTTAAGCATTTTGAATTCATTTTCCGCAATCGGCCTGGCTTTCTGCACCTTGTCCAACGCAATCACGTCCAAAAGATCGAGGTCTGTCCTCTGCATCAGCAATCGCGTGTATCTTTCGTCAATGACCTTGCCGATGATTCGCACCTTCACCCTTCCCGATTCGCTTAGATCGTAGTCCGGCATTGGGAAATTCCGCTGGCGCTGCATCGTAAACATGCGCTTTATACCACTGCCGATCGTGTCGATCATGTTCAGGTTGACCATAGCTTCCGCCAGAAAACGATTACGGTAGAATTCCGGTGGAGCATCTCTACGGATAACTTCTTCGACGCTGCCCGGGAGGAAGTTACCGAGATTCGTAAACAGAAGCGAATCCGGTTCCTCAACCACATTGACGCGCCCGCCCAACAGATAGTCCTGATGGGCAATACAGTTATGGAGGCTTTCCCGGATTACCCACGAATCATATTGTGAGATTTCGACAGGAAACAACTGGCCGTTGGGCAGGTGGCGGTAGATCAAATTCCTGATTTTGGAAAAGACATGTTCGACTGCCAAAAGCAGCGGTGGCCCAAAATGCGCGTAGTCCTTTTCCGATGTTTTGGCATCTCTGAGCAGCCACGTAATCCTGGCAATAGCGGGAGACACAAAGTGCTCCGCCTCATTTTTGCCAAGCAAAACAATGGCAGCCCGCGTGATCCCGCCGGAAATGCAGATCTTGGATTTGTTCAAAAATGTGGTATCGTCCCACGAGCCTACCTCCGGAGCCAGGGCCGGATATTTCTTGGAAAAATTTTGCCGTGCAACTTCGACAGCTTGGGGGGCGAGGTCGTCGATGGTCGCCCCATCACAGATCTGGGCAGACCAGTCCTCGACCACCTGCCTTCGGATGTGTTCAATTTTCTGAAGATTCAACGGGCCAAGTGAATCATGGATGCGACCATAAGCGACCCCGTGCCATGTCGTTGGAATACCTCTCGCGGCCGGAGGAATCTGGAACAAAACAACGCGACGGCCGCTGACAATAACCTCATCGATATGGATGAATGTGGTTTGGTGATTGGTGTGCTTTGAAATCTCCCGTTTGAGCTTCTCCAAACCCGGTTTCTGATGGCGATAGCTGGATCCAACAATTCGCCGGGGCGGACGATCAGTCACGCCGAAAACCAGCCAGCCAGCCGTCTGCCCGTTCAGATTGGCCTCGTTGCTAAGGGCTGAAAAATATTGTCCAAGGTCGTTAAAATCAAAATTGTTTTTGGCCTCCTTGAATTCGACCCATTCGGTCTCTGCCGGCAGGTCTATCAATTCCTGCAACTTCAGGCCGGGATCACGGAGAATAGTCATTCCGCCCCCTCGTTACCGACGTCCCGGTTCTTGCGGTATTTGATATCGTAGTCAAGTATATGGATAGCCAACTTCGCCAGATCATTTAGACACTTTGACATCTCGGTCCGTTCAATGCTCACTAATCCACAGTCTAAGTCTTTCCCGAGACCAGCGCAAATATTTCACCAATTCCCAATTGACCTCATCCGTGTTGAATCTTTCACTGTCGTAGTCTCCGCCGCTCCATTCCATGTAGCTCTCATGCTCTTCATGGTTCGGATCTTTCAGTGCTTTACAGAACTCATAGTATCCGGGGACACTACCAACATCTTCAGGCGGACAGGCCCTGGCTCCATCCAGACATTCGATTATGGACCGAATGTCCGGATTGAAATAGCGGCTGTCTTCAAGAATGACCTCATGTTCCCAGCTGTCGCCAAAATCGTACAGATAGCCAAAGGTACGGCCTTTCTGCTTGATCAGATCCACGAGGCGGTATTTCCCGCATTCAAGCCCGTCTTCCTTGGATTCAGGAGCTTCCGTGTAACGTTTTCGGCCGATAGTGAACTGGTGAAGATGATAGTCTTTCCAGCCCATCACGATTTGAATGACATCGTGAAGTCGGTCCAAGGTGATGCTACTAGGCACTACAAATCGCCGCCAGATTTCAGGTTCTATTTCAAGCAATCTGATTTTCAGCAAATAAAGTCTTTCATTCATGGATGTTCTCACATATCAGATTTCCGGTTCGGTGGTTCGGCACATCGAAGGAAGCGCAGGAGGCGGATGCGACGCGGGATGGTTGCAACGCAACCTAGCCCTATAGCCTTTTCCATGTCCACCCTTGCCTTTGTGAGCAGCTTTTTCTGATTGGTCCAATTTGCACAAGACACGTTGGATGCGCCGGATCCGCTCGTCATTTATTCCAAAGCCTTACTATGAAGAGTTCCTCGTCCTCTATCAAATCGGGTGAAGTTCCGTTGTGTTTATGCATTTCTTTAACAATTTTTCGAGGCACCCCCATACCCATATGCTCAAGATAACCGTAGTCTCTCATAACATCTTTGAGTAGTTGATTTCGGGCTGAACGACAGCCCGAAATCATACGCTGTGGCGTGATGCCGTTAGGAAGACGTCCCGGGGAAATCACCTCCAATCGATCTTCATATATGGACAACTCCACAGTCGTACCGGACAATAGGTAGTCTCGATGCACTACAGCGTTGACGATGGCCTCCCTAATCGCTTCTTCCGGATACGACCATCGTTCCTGGCGCCTTGCGCCATCGGCAAGGCTGGCTGAGACTTCGGTGTTTCTCCTTGCGAATTCCACAGCTTGTTCAACAAGTCCATTCTCAACAAGCCCTTGACTTCCAAACAAGGCCGTCATAGGGCCGCGAATCGCTAACCGTTCTTTAGCAGCATAATTCTTTTCCTTGCCAGGATAGGCAACAGCATCTATTCCTGCTTGAGGCAAGAAACGATTTGGGTTAGCGCAAAAAAGAAGCAAGCCCGCAACGGTCGCTGGCGTTGTGTCGTCCTCTTCAACCAGGAATTCAGTGTTTACGAGCAGGCTTTGCCAGGCACCTAAATCATCCATGCCCGGCGTTTCTTGAGAGCGGATTCTTTGAAAATAGTCGTTCAATCGCCGATAGTCAAAATCGCCAGAGGATGAACCCGACACTCCGCGCATTTCTAACCGGAAAGCCCCGCGCTGTTGGAATAACCGCTCAAGTTCTTCGGCGCTGGCTTCCCGGCTCTGTGTTCCAACACGAATATAGTAAGTTCGGTGGTTATTATGCCACACATGATGGACCGCCCATCCGCGGTCAACTTGAACAATAGCTACATCTTTGCCAGGCTCCACATCGCGGATTATTTCATAATATGGAATTAACTCAGGGCGAATCTTATCTCTGCAGGTAGTCATCACCCATTCCTCCAAGTGATCTCTCGTGATCCCCGCTACACTGCCGTCATCATCTATGCCCAGGATCACTCGGCCGCCCCGTAAGTTTGCAAATGCAACAAGCTCTTTAGCCAACGCTCGGTTGTCTATTATGTCACCCTTGAACTCAATTCCGGAATTCTCGCCGTTCTTAATTAACTCTAACAGCTCTGTCTTTGTCATTTGATTACTCCCTAAAAACCGTACTTTAACCGGCGCATCTCAAAAGCGTCCTTTCCCCCCTCGAGTACCTCTTCAACAAGTTCACGGACTGGGCGTGTGTCGATGGACCCCATATACTCCTGAGAAAGCTTCGCTTTTCCTTGGCCCGCCTCACCGTACGCTGTTAACCCGACGATCAACTCAGCGTCTCCCAGGACCGGAATATTGGCGTTATGGGTGGCAAAAATAAACTGCCGTCGGCGTTTTTCTTCTCGCATTTTCGGCACTACTCCGTCGGAAATAAAGCGATTATCAAGATCGTCTTCAGGCTGGTCCACAACCAAAGGTGAACTCGACTCAAGTAGCAAGAGAAGGAGAACCGCTGTTGCTTTTTGCCCCGTGGAAAGGTCTTCCAGAGTCTGCCACATTGGTGGTTGATCATCAGCGGCAACATTTAATTTTATGGCTGTGGTTGGCGGCAGCTCCAATTCCTCGATTTGCATAATGACCTCAGGTTTTGCCTGGGCAATTCGCTCAGATTGGCTGGATGGGATGTTGAACTGTCGGGATAGCGACTCCCGCCCTTCTCTACATGTTCCGGTGAAGATCGGCAAAGAGAAATCCGTGCTTTTCGTCAAAGATTCAATCGTTTCGGACAATCGTCCTCCTATTTGATCGCGCAGAAGCTGAATCAGCGGTTCCCTGTTACCGCCTGCAGCGACATCCACTAAAACACGTCCTTCAAGTTTCCTGCTTACCTTTTTCGCCGCACGCTCTATATGTCGGAATTCCTCGGCCTTTACATCTTCCCACTCAGAAAGAAGGTTTCGCCGTTCAGTTTCATGTTCTTTCAAATCGCGCTTCAGCCTGGTTTGCCTTTCCTTTAGCGGACGGAGTTCCTCAATTTGTCGTCGCAATCGGATGAATTCTTCACCATCAACCTTTGATTTCTGCAGTTCACGCAAGATGGCTACATAGCCTTCCATGACCGCCTTTTTCCTTTCCTCCCATTTGCTTCGTATTTTACCTAAGCCGGTCTCCGTATTTTCGATAGCCCGTTCTATTTCTGTGGCTATTCTATTCATATCCTTGTTCAATTGTTCCAGAATAAGATTCGCTTCGATCAAAATGTCCTTTCCGGGAAGGCTCTCCAGTGCTTTTTGAGAAATAAAGGCACAGTCGACAGGAAGCATATTCTTAAACTGATTCAACAGTTCTCTGAAGGGGTCTACCCGTTCCTCTGAAGTCTTAAGTACCCTTTCTTCCCGTACAAGAAGGCTTTGCTCTTTCAGTTTTTCTTCGAGTCCGGCATCTTGAAAGCGACGCAACGTTTCCTCGAGCGCCGGTAGAGTCGCCAGGCGTTCCTCAATTTGCATGAACTCTCTGTTGGTTTCAAGCAAACGCAAGCGCGAACGCTCCAACTGCCGGCGGATGTTGCTTTTTCGTTTTACGATATCGGTATCATGGTCGACGAAACGGTCGAGAAGGCGTGTGAGTTTTTCTCGGCTTTTTGTCAGTTCTGAAATCTCGTGTTGTCCGTATATTTCGGTCTGAGGAACCACATCAGCAGGAGTCAGATTTAGTACATTGCCGGTCTCGTCTTTGACAACAGGCGGGTTCGGAATCGTTCGTTCGATCAGGTAATAGCGTTTATCCGGATGGTAAGAGCGGACCAGCATTGATATCTTTGTGCCGCTTCGAAGCACTTGGCGAACAATGCCGCTATGCGCCTTAAGGGCTTCTTCGCCGAGTGGCTCCAGCCCGAGAACATAACGGATACTTTCAATGATCGTTGATTTCCCTGTTCCTCGTCCGCCGATTAGGACATTCAGGTTTTCATTTAAATGAATTGCCGCGCCATCAAGAAAGCCACCTTGCCACGTCATGGCAATGAACTCGGTGTGCTCCTCCGGTGATGGATCACTGGCCAGACGTATCCTAGAAATGGGATCAAGAAAGGCTTGCCTTAGTCCCTCAAGCGTAACGTTTGACATCTTTATCCAGCAAGACGACCCGGGCTTTTCTAAGTCGTCGGGACTTGATACATCCTGAGAATTGATTATCGCAACGGGTCTATCACGAAGATAGTCAGGGTTTTTATTTTGTATGATCGGCCTTACGTTGTCAGGAGCGTCACTGACCGGTCCCGGCAATGCGCAGGCCAAAAGATTGGGCCAAGTCCAAGCATTTATCCGTGGCTGACCCGATAGTCTATGAAGGAGCCCTCCCTCACTCGCGACATGAGCCGCTATACATATACTCCCCCAGTTACTATGGGATTCCTTCAAGAACTCGACAACGTCGTATCTACCTGTCGAGGATGCCGTTTCATCCTCGTGGATGCCGCAAGCACCCAGGATTCGCTCCAAGGAACGCGTCTCTTTGGCCGGATCAAACAAACAGAGCAGATGCACTCCATCTTTGCTAACAGCTTCGAAGCCAGGAAACACAATTATTCCTGCAGTTTGTGCCGCCTGGAGGAGTGACTGTGAAGACCGCACGCGATAATGATCGGTAATACCTATTACCTCAATACCGATTTTTTGACAGGCCTCTACAATCGACGCATTATAATCCGCCTCGTTGCTGAATGCCGTTTCTTTACGGTGGCGCACAATATAATCGAATGGATTCACCTGAAGTGCGCAACGAAAGAAACGAGCGCCGGAAGGTAATTCTTGGGCGTTTACGATTGCATCTGTATTGCTCATTATACCTCCAAAAGGTTGGACGCGCGCTGAACCCATCCATATACTTAGCAGAGAACTAATAGAGAACTAATAGTGTCAGACCTACACATTTCACAAAATTGTCAATAGTGCAGGTCTTACAACAGTTGCTCTCTTTAAAGTAGTCGTTCCAATCTTTCTAAAAATGTTGCCCCGGGACTTCGCCATTCGGATAATAATGCTCTACTAAGGAACGGAATCTTTTCAAACCGGCGATTGTCTGTATACGGCGACGGTCCTTATTCAAGCGAGCAAGCAAGTCCAGAAATTCCTTTCTTGACGTTTCGGAAAGCCGTCGAAAAAGTCGCCTCCAGTCAGATGCACCGTCGTTCTTGTAATGCTCCCGATAGATGATATAACGATCGGGCATGGAAAGAATTTCAAGAAACTCGCGAAAGTCTTTACCGAATGCTGCCTCAACAAAATCAGGGTTGGGACTGATAAGCCCCCGTGTTGCCTGAAGCACACACTGTATTCCACGTAGCCAGCGCCAGTGCCACTGAGGCGAAACGTAACCTCGTCGAATATCTGACGGAGGAATATAGCGCATTGGGAAGGCGCTTATACGAATTTCCAATGACTTATTGAGTTCCGCATTAATTTTCAGGCGATGGTAAAAGTCCTGTGGGCTGTCTTTGTAGTTGTAAAGCATGTAGTTTGTGAATGATCTGAATCCCTGTTCAGCCAACAAATTTATTGCCTTGCGATAAGCGCGCTCCATGGAGAGAGAAACGAAATCAAATGCAAGCCTAACTGGCCTTATTGCGATAGTTCCGAGAGCTTGAGCCAATGGAGTACGCTTTGCAACCAGTCTCGCGTCAATCCCTTGATTGAAATCCACCGTTCGCATTCGATTATTTCTTTTGGTTCCTTTGGCGAAACCAAGGCGAGCAATCTCAGCGATATGCCCTTCGATGTTATCAACCGCAAGTATATTGTTATCCAAAATGACAAGATTCTGTTTTTCCCCATATTTTTTCTTTATTGTAGTGATTTGTTTGCTCAATGGCGCAAGCAGCCCAAATTCCGGCTCCAGCTTTGGAACGGCGCAAAATTTGCAATTTCGCACGCAGCCTTTTGTAATACGGGCAAAATATGAATCATCGGGTTCGTAAGGATAATCGACAGTCTTGAGGATATCGTAGTCGGGAACCAAATGTGCTATTGGTGGCGAATTGCGGCCCAATATTCCTCGTTTTTCGATTTGCCCTTCAATAATTTTGCAGTTGACGTGCTGACGGATGTAATTCGGTAATAATGTGGCACCAATTCCCCCAACAAAGATGTCGTCATACGAATTGACTGAATCCTGATAATATCGGATTGTTTTGACAGTTCTCGGCAATTCCCAAGTGAAAAGTGAAGATACATAAATGCGATGCCAATGAAGGGATCGAAAAGCCTCATTTCTGCCACGTATAAAGGTAACCGAATCATTCCGCCCCTTATGGTAGGTTGCAATCTTAAGTAAGCCAAGTGGGGGAAATTTAGAGCGATAATCCGGCTCGACAAGAAGAATGTTTTTCAAAGTTTTGCCTCCTTGTCAGGAACCTGATATTTCGCAAGTATAGCATCACGGGCCTTTTCAAAAGATGGCTCATCAAGTACATCATACAGTATTCCGATGATCTCCGTGATTATTCTACGCTGCTTCTTGTCTAAGGCAGAGTTTAGGTTTTGTGCAGCGAAATTCGTCTCATTCTGGATTGCCGCACGAGTCTTTTCCAGTCGCTTCCGGACTTTTACAATCTTATTTATTTCATCCTCATTTCTATCCGCCCGCCTGGCAGCATCCAGTTTGCCGAGCTGCCTGTCGATCTTAGCGAGAATTTTAGCCTTTTCATCCTTCGAAGCGAGCCCAGTCTTTCTTCGCTTCTCTGCCGATTTCCATTCCCGTTCTGTAGCCCCTACCAATCGTTCTATGTCCAAATTGCGAGCTTGAGATAGCTGGTGTGCTTCTCGGCTTCGTTGACGAGCAAATTCGACCAGTTCTTTACGGATAATAGTCCATTCAGGACTATCCTCAAACCCGTCTCGTCGTGCATTTGGTATGACATTAGGGTTTTGAATGTGGATTTCCCCCATGAAGTACTTATTGAGCCGAGCGTAACTCTCGGAAGCATCGGCGAAGATTTCTGTCATACGATCTGCCATGCCGATGCCGATATTCGCCTTGCGCAAACGAAAACCGGCAACTGTACCATCGCCAAAAGTTCCGGGGCAATTTGTTTCGGCATACCATCCCCAGAAGGGTGATTCTGGTCCAACATTTTCAGGAAAGAAGCGAATGCCTTTTACGTGTATCTTGTGCTTTTCTTGAATGGTTGTATAAGTCAACTTGCGATATGGCTTGAACACCTGATAATTGGTCGAACCCGAAGAAATGATAATGCTTACTACTGGGACACAAAGGTTATGCTTTTTGACCCATTGGTGGACCGTTCCCGCATGATGGAACGATTGCGTGTCGAGCCCAACAGGGGCAACTTGACAAAGATACGTGTTGATTTTTCTCCATTCGAGAAATTCTTGGCCGGCATCGTTGATGGTTTCCATTTTGACTTCAAAAAAGTGGTTCTTTTTGCGGATCTTTTCGACCGAGAGAGTGGCATGACTGGTGATTACATCCGCGAGTTCCTTGACCTGCTTCATCCGCGGCGACATCGCGTGGCGCAGATTCTCACAGTCAAAGACCACCGAAGAAATGTCGGGTTCCTCGTTTACCTGAGTTCTGAAGACCAATCTCTTGCAGTATGCGATTCCAGCAAGTCGGCCAATGCCTCTAAAACCGGCAGCGGTTTCAATACTTTTGGAGGACATTCCAATGTTGACGAGGCGAGAATGGACTGAGTCTGAGGGAATGCCGGTACCGTTGTCGCGAAGAGTAAGATTGCGGGCCTTTTCATCAACGATGATTTCAATCCGGCCGGCTCCATTTGACAGTATTCCACCTCGCTCGGCCTCCCGGATTGCGTCAAAGGAGTTTTGAACATATTCCCTGAGCGTATCGAGTGGGTTCGTATACATCCCCGTCGTCAGAGTCTCGAGGACGAAAGCACCAATTTTTGGCACTTTCGTTTGTAGGTTTTCTGGCATTGTGGGTTACCCTTGTAACTGCCTATAGGCTGGAAATGGGAATCTAACTTTGATGAGCGACGTATTGAACACCGAATGTTGGAGTAGCATTTGTCCTTGGTTGAGTCGCGTAATAGTGGCTTTGTTCGATTGGGAAAAAAGCCTGTAATCGGCCGCCTTCGATAGTTCAACCGGATTGGTTCGACCGTAGATGTCCGTACTACAGTTCCCGAGTATTCGAGCATGTACACCGCTTCGGAACTGCTCTGCCCCGAAAAGAACAACGCCTAGTGACCGCCCACGTTCCGTTACTTCGAGCAACCATCGTGTAAGTGTTCTATCACGTCCTCCTGATGATGCGGGAGCATATTTGTTAAGCTCATCAGCAAAAATTACCACGCGCCCTAATTCCTCACGCTTGATGCCTTCATATAGATCGAGTTTCGCGTCAAAAACCGTGCGGATAACGTCCCCGAATACCAAACATTGCAGGTAGTCTGGCAAGGGTGCAATATCAACAACAAGTATGTTTCCCGGCCTAAGCTGTTTGATAGCGTCAACAATCAATTTTTGCCGTCGATCTTCTCCAAGATATAGGGATGAAAAAATGTCATGGTTAGTCCTTGTGCGAATGAGCCGACTGAATTTGCGCCAGGATTGGACGGATATTTCTTTCCGGCCGGGCTGCCCTTTCTCCGTCTTCGCTTGAATTTCCTCGCGTAGTTTTTCCCATGTTTCTGCTTGAATTTCGCCAAGTTCCTGAATACAGCTCTCCATGGTAGACTGGGGATCATCAATATCTGAAAAGAGGAGGGACATCTTATCGCGCCCCACGTCCGATTCATTGCCTTCCTCGCCGCCTTTGAACGTATCGACATCATAGTAGTAGTTGAAAGCACGCTGTTGATCTATTTGATCTGCAAGAACATCCTTCGGAGCATGTGAGGAGGTAAAATAACGATCGGATCGCTTGGCATAGGGATAAAGATAGGTTGCATTTTCAAGCGGTTTTGGTTCAAGCCCACATTTCGTCCATTCATCTTTTTGAACGTTTTTCAGATCGTTATTTGTTTGGTCAAGAGCAAGGAGATCCGGTCCTTTCACATTGAACAGTACAATGCTCACTTCATCCTTCATGCGTTGTTGCAAAGCGCTAAGAAGAAACATGGCATATGATGTCTTGCTTGCCAAACCGGAAATGCCGGATATATTCATGTGGGCAGCCTCTGGACCCGCTAGGTATCTTGCCTCGAAGTCAATGCGGATTTCTTCGTTGTTGGATGTCTGAATATAACCCGCGGGAATCGGTTCTTTCAGTTTCTCGACACCAAGGGCAGTTCTGATTTCTTCTGGTTTTGCCCACTCCACACGCGCACCGTCATGGATTGGCATTTCGATGTTTTGGCTATTCCCAAGGACGTCAGCCTCAGCAATGGTTGTCCCTAAGCGTTTGTTGATAGGTCGGGCGTTGATATCTCCAAAGTCCGAGGAAACAAAATTCGCCAGGTGACCTGCGCTATCTGTAATGTAGCTCAGTTCCCTGACGATGGCATACGAAAAACTGTTTTCGCTGCCATTACCACAAATATGCTCAATCCGAACGATGTCAAATGGTCGAATAATCACGCCGGGGCTCAGCCAAAAATTGACGGAGGTACAGGTCGTGGGTTTCTTCTCAGTGGCGGTCACTTTTCCGATGCATTGGTCGTCAGACATTGCTTTCGTGTCCTTTTCAGAAAATCAGCGCTTTAAATCGGTCATGGCTAAGAAATGATGAGCGCAAATAGGTTTCGGCGAGATAGATAGGGTATATATGGCTCGCCCATCGCGCATCTGCATTATACGGAGTTACATTCCGTTCCTTTAGGACATAGGAAGAGATCGTGTCCGCGCGCGCTTCAGGAATGCCATCGTCCTCCTCTATCCCGATTGCGAAAACCTCAATTTTAACAATTCCCTGGAGTGGGCTGTATACCTTTTCCCGGGGACGAAGTCTTAGATACCACCATCCGTACGTGGTGGCTTTATCCTTGGGAGGCCTAATTACGGTGCTTCTTTCTTTCCAATCAAGGTCCTTTGTCAGGTTGCCAAGGTCTTGGCGACCGCGGCCCTGCCCCAACGTCATATTTGGTTTAAACGTCTTTGCCAAGCCAATTACGTTACGCAATTGCACCAGATCGTCTTTTGAAAAATTCAGGTCTTTAATCTTGTTGTCACGATACTGAAGCCCGCCATCTTTGACCAGCATTCTTTCGTCTTGAATCATGTGTTTGCCGATCATGTCCCTAATTGTTTTCAGTTCAAGCATTTGCATCTCGTGAATAATCATCGCCCGGCCAAGGTCCGCGGGATCCTTATCTTCTTTCGACTGATAATCATAACGCACCACACGGAAATGCTCATTCTCCGGCATTTCATTGTTTATTTTTTTTTCAAGATCTTTCGCATTGTCTTTTTCAACGACATTCGGCATGGCAAGGATGTTTTCAATACGTATCAAATCTCTGCGCGGCTTCATTCGGCCCGAATATTCCCTTTCAAGAACGGCAACTCCTATTTGACCCGCGCAGATGGGTAAAAAACGACTCTTGAAACTGGCGTCGATGACACGGTGTGAGCGTTGGGAACCATCTAAAAAATACCGAAACATGGATAAATTTGCTTCCGGAACCAGCTTTTTCCCGCCCTTCAATTCTGGGAATTCAAACAGGACCTGTTTTGGGAACCTGTGCTCTTCACCATTATCCAGGAACATCTCTACATCGAGTGTAAATCGCTCATTGGGCAGGCAATCAATATTGTTGTCCCTGAGGATTGATATCAATCGTTTCATGTTGCATCCATGCTTTATCAAAGACGGAGCGATTATCTAGATTGCTGATTTTCGGCGGCGGTCAATTATTTCCTGCCAGAGATCCTGTATTCGAAGTCGCGCCAACGGTGAAGGCTGGCCTTTGCCGTTTTCCCATCGGTTCACGGTCGAAACCGTAACACCGAGCCTTGCGGCGAATCGCTCCTGTGTCAGTCCCAACCTCATTCGCAGTTCCTTGATCTGTTTTTCCTTGGGTTTGTCAGCCATACCGCCCTCGTCGACGCACCTATCATTTTACAAAGCATTTTACAAAGCAAATTACATTGGAAACTTTGGAAATGTCAAGCAAAAGCTGCCGTTTAGCAAGATGATGGGGAAGCTCGCAATCGTATGGCTTTGGGGAGTTCTATAATTTTGCACTACCGAAATTTATGCTAGT
>CAZUHR010000048.1:0-13717 GCA_964620335.1 uncultured Desulfobacteraceae bacterium | reverse complement strand
ATGCTATGTATTATGAATATGCTTGGCAAGAAGTAGACGCCAAAGGCCTACACCCTGGAATTTGTGATGCAGCTTTTAAAAATAAGTTAGTAAAGGCCATGGGGGTCTCTTTTTAAAAGCCGCATATGCTGACATCATTTCATGGAACGGCAGTGAGGACTTAGACCTCTGCTTGGGACAGCCCCTGAAGGGACCCTTTGTCGTGGCGATGGCCTTTACTGACTGTTCGATGGCCGCATGTTTGCGGGTCTGGGGGCGTTCGACTATCTCAGTAGAATTTGTGATGCGACTTTTAAAAAGAGACCCCTATGGCCCTACAATAGGTGATTTATTTTTTTAAGCGCTGAAGGCTACGAACTTACGAATAATGAAACAGATACCGTATTATCTGACTTAGGGAGAAAATAGATGGGCGACTACATTTTACTGGCCGTAAGTTGTATCTTTGTAAACAACATCCTCTTGATCCAGTACCTCGGCAACTGTCCTTTTCTGGGCGTCTCCAAAAAAATGGAGACCGCCACCGGCATGGCAATGGCGGTTGTTTTCGTTTTGGTACTGGCCGGGGCAATCACCTGGATAGTGGATCACCTGCTGCTGAAAACGTTCGGGGTTGAATACCTTAGGACCCTGGCCTTTATCCTGGTGATCGCGTCGCTGGTACAGTTTGTTGAGCTGTTTCTCAAAAAGAGCATACCCGCCCTTTACGCCGGTCTAGGCATATTCCTTCCGCTCATTACTACAAATTGTGCGGTCATGGGCGTATGCCTTATTAATATCAAGGAAGAGTATTCATTTTTGCAGGCACTTATTGCATCCCTCACTTATGCAATCGGTTTCGGGCTGGCCCTGGTCCTGTTTGCGGGAGTTCGTGAGCGCATCCTTCTTGCAAGGGTCCCTAAACCCCTTCAGGATACCTCCATCGGTCTGGTAGGGGCCGGTATGATGTCTCTCGCATTTTTTGCCTTCAAGGGGATGGTGTAGGTGTGGCTTTGATTCAGCCCTGAAAGGGGCTATGATCATAGATAATCTTCTGACCACGCCCACACGACGTGGTTTTCAAAGAGGAAATAAATAGGAGGAACCACATGTTAGGCATGTTAGGTGGAATTTTTGTAATGGGAACAGTGGGTGTTGTTGTCGGTATAGGACTGGCCCTGGCATCCAAGATATTCTACGTCTATGTGGACCCCAAGATCGAAGCCGTAGACGAGGCCCTGCCCGGAGCTAATTGTGGCGGTTGCGGATATCCGGGATGCAGCTCAAATGCAGCGGCCATTGTTGCGGGAAAATCCTCAGCTTCCTCCTGTGTGGCAGGCGGTCCGGAAATTGCCGAGGAGATCGCCGAAATAATGGGCGTGAAACTGGAGGCCCGGGAGCCTGATATAGCAATGCCCGGATGCACATATGGTTATCATGTTGCTGATGTCAAATATATTTATAACGGAATAAATGACTGCCGGGCAGCAGCTCTGTTGAACGGCGGAACCAAAGTCTGCCCCATTGGATGTCTCGGGTTGGGCACATGTGTACGTGCCTGCCCGTTTGACGCCCTTTCCATGGGACCTGATAACCTGCCCGTGGTCGATCCGGATCGTTGCACCGGTTGCGGCACCTGCGAACGCATATGCCCTAAACATATTATTACCCTTACATCCCATACAAGACGTATTCAGGCCGAACACACCATTGATGAATGCACCGCCCCCTGCCAGAGGGCCTGTCCGGCCGGCATTGATATTCCGGCATATATCCACCAGATTGCTGAGAAGAACTATGCAGAGGCAGTCCGTATCATAAAAGAAACAAACCCGTTTCCTGCCGTATGCGGCCGGATTTGCGTCCACCCCTGCGAATATGATTGCCGTCGTAACCTGGTAGATGAACCGGTAGCGATTAATCACCTTAAACGATTCGTGTCTGACTACGAGCGGGCTTCCGGTAAGTGCATCAATGTGCCCAGGGCCCCGGAAACCGGAAAGCATGTAGCCGTGGTCGGCGGTGGTGCCGAAGGACTCACCGCGGCCTACCTTCTGAACCGTCTTGGGCACGACTCAACTGTATATGAGGCAACCGCCCAGATGGGAGGGATACTTCGCGTCGGTCTTCCGGAAAACAGGCTTCCAAGGGACGTGCTGGACTGGGAAATCAACGGTATCTTGGATGCCGGAGTCGAGGCTCTTACCAATCAAAGGCTCGGAAGGGACTTTTCCATCGACTCCTTACTCAAAGAGGGATTTTCCGCCGTATTCGTGGCCACCGGAGGCTGGGATAGCCAGATATCCGGAACGAAAGATGGGTCTCGACAAGACCTGCCCGGCGTACAACTGCTGATTAATTACATGCTGAACCAGAGGGCGGGCAAATCTTCGCCTGCCGGAAAAAATGTCATGATTCTCGGCGGTGGTAGGGCCGGGCTTGAGGCTGCCAGAACAGCCCTGAAAAAAGGTTCAGAGAATGTCTATATTGTTGTCCGCAGTTCTCTTGAGCATTCCCCGTTATCCAAAGAGGAATTAAGGGCTGCAGAGCAGGAGGGCATCCAATTCCATTTCCAGAGTGCCGTGACACGCATGCAGGGTGAAGGGAAAAAATTAAGCCATGTAGAAATCGCACACATCACGGACTCAGATAAAGAGGAAACCCATATAGAAAAAGAATTTCTTTCAGTGGACACCCTGCTGACCGGTGCAGGACGCTTTCCCGAACTCATCTATATAGTCCGGAAAGAAGAAAGGGAAGGGGATGAGGAAGCAGAAATCCCGGAGCCGGTACCATGGGAGACGCTTATCCCTTATCCGGGGCCCTCTGCACAAGAGGATATAGGTATCTTCCGGCCCGGAGAAGTAATGGCCGACTACAAGGCAGTCGTGGAAGCTATCGGTTCCGGACGACGTGCGGCCAGCTCGGTTCAACGGTTTTTGAACGATGTACCCTTGGAGGCGCCGGCCAATATGATCCGCACACATACAAGGGTGTTGAGCCTGGATCAAGTAGAACCCGTCGCTGAACTGCCCAGGCAGAAAATGCCTGAACTCACTCACGAAGAACAGATTGCTGATCCTTCCGCGGAAATCGCACTGGGTCTTTCAGAAGAGCAGGCCGTTACGGAAGCCAAACGATGCCTTCAGTGCGGGCTTATTTGCTATCGCAGGGTTGAGGGGAAGACGCTTCATTAAACAGGATCCGCGTCATCCTGGGTCGATAGTCGCCCCTTGCCCGTTCTCCCCTGTCAAACCATCTCAACAAGTAGAATGCAATCCCCATGGCCAAACCTGCGCCGATTATGGAAGCCACGGTAGGTTGAAGACCAAAAGACTTTGCCCACGCCCCTCCCACATATGCACCGATTATCAACAACACCACGGGAAGAAAATAGACGAGCAAGGAAAGCTTCAACAGGGAGCCCGGAGGCACTCTGAGTTCGACGTGATCTCCCACCTTGGCCTGAAGATCATTGGCCACTTCAACTATCATTTCCCTGTCAGATAGCATATGGCATGATGAGCGGGACCCACAGTGATCGCAGGCCGAAGTTTTCATTACGCGGACTACCGCCTTTTTGCTTGTTGCCTCTTTGACAATTCCTTCTTCTTTGAGCATTTAAGTTCCCCAATAAGTGTCTCAGTTATACTTCGTTTATCAAATCCAAACATCTTGAGCAGTTGCTAAAGGCCAAAGGCTTAAGGCGTAAGGAAACCTGATATCTTTTCCCTTATGCCTTGTGCCTATGTCATCTATCATGGTGGCCTTTTCATGAACAAGCCGACTGCTTAATTACGACCTCATTACATATAACCGCCATTGAAACCGTAAATGAATCCTTATGGGTTTCTCGATTATAAGGCAGCGTGGCTTTGAGGCTTTTTATGAGTGACTGGCGGGAGGCCGCTGTCGGTTTCACGACTTATCAGCGGGGGAAACCGCAGCCCCGAGCTTTGCGAGGGGAATGCGGAGGGGGTAAAACTCCCCCGCAGATAAGTCGTAAAAAAGACCAGGCCGGGAGGCTAGGAACCGAAGAAAAGGTCTCAATGACACGCTTCAAACCACAAATATCTCCTGTTCTAATGGCGTAAGTATTTCACAGCCGTCCCGCGTGACTGCCACGGTGTTCTCAATCCCCACTGAACCCTCTCCGGGAAAAACAATCTTGGGTTCCACCGCAAATGTCATTCCCTCCTCCAGGGGATAGGAATGCCCCCGTGCCAGAAAAGGGAACTCATTGAGCTCCAGGCCGATCCCGTGGGCGACAAAACTGGTCTGGAGCCCGGGCGGCCCAAGGTATTTGTCGCTGTAGCCCAACTTCTTTGCCAGCCCGAGGGTCTTTTTGAATATAGACTCGCAATCCGAGCCCGGTCGGGTTTCCTCAAGAACGGCATCATGGATTTCTAGACATGCCTTGTAAGCATCTACAAATTTCCCTGGCATCTCACCGATTGAGAACATACGTGTCTCGTCCGCCTGATACCCGTGATAGCAAGTTCCAAAATCCACCAGTATGGGCTCATTGACCCTCATGACCTTCAGGCTCGCCCCCACGGGAAAGGCCGGCGAAAGCCCTATTCCCCCCATGGGAGAATCCGACTGACTGACGATACCCCCGCTTATGCCGCTCAGCACGTGCCATGTATAGGCCTCGTAGTTGAGTGACCTGACCCTGAGAAGCCCCTCGTGCCCTTGTATTTTTGCCGCGGTTTCCATGTGTCCCGCAAACTCGATCTCGGTCATACCCTCCTTGAGTATGTTCCTGCCTTCCTCATAAGTCTTCCTTCCTATATCCCCGGCAACCCTCATAAGTTCGATCTCGAAAGGGGATTTGATCTTGCGAATATCTCTTATAATGGGGGATCCATCCTTCAATGCTGTACCCGTAAATAGGTCACGGTATCTAAAATAATCACTCACAGGCAGGATGTCCAACTCCAGGCCCAATGTCTTGGGAAGGCCTCCCGAATAGTCCCGTATCAGTGACGGAAGTTCGCGGGCGGACCTTATGCCCACAATTTCATCCAGCCTCGACTCCACCCTCGCCCTTTCAAGCTCCCTTTTTACCATCAATATGGGTTTTCCATTCAAGGGCACGAAGAGCATACCATCCTGGGTAGTTCCAGAAAAATAGTAATAGTCCATCTTCTGAACTATCAAGAAGGCATCGATGCCTCTTTCTTCCATACCGGCCCTGAGTCTGGTCAGCCGGCCCTCTAATTCCTTGCGCGGAACATACCTGAAACCCATGGATTTGCTCAATCCTTCCAGTTCATCTTCCACCCAGTCTTTGTAATTCATTCGACCTCCACAGATGTAAGTAATCATAAAGTGTTGAAAACTTAACGACCGGAAAGGGTCTTGAGGTATTTTTTGAGTGACTGGCGGGAGGCTGCTGTTTTTTTTATGACTTATCAGCGGGGGAAACCGCAGCCCCGAGCCTGTTGAGGGGAATGCGGAGGGGGCAAGAATCCCCCGCAGATAAGTCGTAGAAAAGATCAGGCCGGGAGACTCGGAATCGAAGAAAAGACCTCAAGACCCTATTATCAGCTACTATCAAATCCCCCACCCTCCTGAAACAGGCAGGGCTGCACCCGTTATATATGATGCATCGTCTGATGCCAGAAACGCAATCACCTTGGCCACCTCTTCCGGTTCAGCAATTCGACCCAACGGGGTGTCCGAAATAATCTCATCTTTGTACCGCGCTGCCATGAATTTTTCTATCGTGGGAGTGCGGATCAACCCGGGTAAAACAGCGTTTACGGTCACGCCGTCCCCACCGGCTTCCCTTGCCACCGATTTTGTCAATCCGATAACACCCGCCTTGGCCGTTGAATAGGCCACCTCCCCTTTCCCGCCGACAAGCCCGTAAATGGAACTGATGTTTATAATCCTGCCCCACCCTGAGGATCTCATGGTAGGGAGTAGCAACTGTATAAGTAATAAAGGCACCGTCAAATGGATCCCCAAAACTTCCTCGAATCCTTTGCTGCTTACCCTGGCCGTCGTGCCGGGCCTGTCGAATCCGGCATTATTCACCAGGATATCTATCACTCCGGTGCTGCTGATCTTTTCTACCTCCGATCGAAGGTTGTCCATATCAGTCAAATCCAGCGTGACGGCCGTGACATTCCGCCCTTTTTTACCCAGATCCTCAGCCACTTCATCAAGGGTCTCGGAATTCTTGTCAAAAAGGACCAGGTCTGCACCTCTTGAGGCAAAAACCTCTGCGCAGGCCCGTCCAATACCCTGCCCTGCTCCCGTAATAAGCGCCCTATGACCTGTTAAACTCATTGAGTCCCCCTTCTATATAGCCTAACCTGATGCGGAAATCTTTGCCGCAGCTATGGCCTTAACTTTGGCTTGCCTATCTTAATGCTATAGTCGTATAATTTTAAAATGTGCAAAAATCAATGGCAAATTTTCCATCACTTGACAATGCCCGGCCACAAGGAAGGTGATGGGATGAATTTTGGTATTCTGGTGTTTCCAAATGTTGAGGAACTTGATTTCATAGGCCCATGGGAAATTCTCAGTATGTGAAGAAAGTATGCTCAAGCTCCGGCGTACATCAAAAATACGTGATCCGTCAAATGAGCGTCCGAAACCTACAGACAGGTGTCATCTGCTCATGTAAAATATTCCATGGCTCAAAACTTGAGAAACGGCGTTTTTATAATGCACATCACTCAAAATGCACAAATTCAAATGAATTGTTCTTTCCATTGAGATAAATTTGATAACCCATGTTTTAGGAGCAAAAAATGACGCATAAAACAATACATGGAGAATTGGAGCAGAGGATACACGACATCACCGAAGGGAAGCAGGCCGAGGAGCAGCTTCGGGAGAACAAAGAAAGATACCAAACCATCCTCGAAAGCATAGAAGAGGCATACTTTGAGGTTGACCTTGAAGGTAACTTTAAATTCTTTAACGATTCATTATCTTCAATCCTTGGTTATCCTAAAGAAGAACTTAAAGGAATGAAATACAGTGATTATATGCCTCCAGGAACCGCCAAGGATATGTATAAGCTCTTTAACGAAATCTACAGAACAGGAAAGACAATAAGAAAATACGGCTATGAAGTAATTAGAAAAGATGGGAATCGAGGATTTCATGAGTTGTTTGCTTGCCTGATGCGGGACGAAAATGGCAAGCCAATCGGGTTCCGGGGTATTGCACATGACATCACAGACCGAAAGCTGGCGGAAAATGAACAAGAAAAATTGATCAAGGAACTGCGAGACGCGCTTGCCGAAGTAAAAAAACTAAGCGGATTGCTGCCCATTTGCAGTCACTGCAAAAAAATTCGTGATGACAAGGGCTACTGGAATAGGATTGAAAGCTATTTACGGGAACATTCCGATGCTGAATTTAGCCACAGTGTTTGTCCTGAATGTGCCAAAAAGTATTATCCCGATTATAATCTTTATGAGGAATAACCTGAATGGGGCGTCGACAATTGAAGTCGCTGACGGCAGTCGATTTCCAACCGACATTGAGCTCGCCGGAACGCGTTACCAGGGCGAGCATGTCGCAAACGTCTCAAAGAAACTCGCCACGTTATGAAAAATTAATTTTAATTGGTATCGGACCCCAGTATGAAAATAAGACAGGAATTTCATGAAAGTGATAGAACCTTCGGTTAAGATCCGCCCCATGCAGCTGGGAGATATTGAACAGGCAATGGGCTTGAAAAATTCTGAGGGCTGGAATCAAACGGAACAGGATTGGAAGATTCTGTTAAGGCTTTCCCCAAAAACTTGCCTTGTGGCTGTATCTGACCAGGAAGTTATAGGGACTGTTACAGCAGTCAACTATTCCAATGAACTGGCATGGATCGGGATGATGCTGGTTAACAAAAAATATCGAAGAAAAGGAGTAGGCAGTCTTCTCCTTAAAGACAACATTAAAAGATTGAAAGGATGTAAGATTATTAAGCTCGATGCAACCCCTATCGGCCGAAACGTTTATATCCAGTTGGGTTTTGAAGAGGAGTATACAATTTCTCGAATGACAATCTCCCCCCTTCCGAAACAACCAATAACCCATAGCGGGACAGTCACTCCACTAAGCTCGCATGACATTCAGGAAATTGCTGATTTGGATAAAGAGGTGTTTGGAGCGGATCGAACGGATTTGATTGAATTAATCCTTGAAACATACCCGGACAAGGCATTGAAACTCGAGAGAGACGGTCGGATTGCCGCATACTGTCTTAGAAGAGATGGAGTAAAACATAATCACCTCGGTCCGGTAATAGCATTAACAACCGAAGACGCAAAGACACTGTTAGCAGCGGCCATAAGTAGGTTGGCCGGCCAGTCGGTTGTCATTGACGTTCCGCAGAAGAAGAAAAAATTCCTGAAATGGTTAGATTCCCTTGGCTTTCGAGAACACCGGACTTTAGTCAGGATGTATTATAAGACCAATTATATCCCAGAACAAAGGGAAAGGGAGTATGCAATTTGTGGCCCCGAGTTAGGATGAAATAATTACCACAACGCAGCATGATGCACAATTTTCTGTGCATTAAATCAAAATTTGCCTATCCACCTCAGAATCTTGGGGTTTCATTTTCTTACAAATTGTAAATCCAATTGACAATTTGTAAGAAATATTGTATCTATTCACCATGATTCCGAGACAAATCTCAAAAAAGTTAAAACAGCTCGCTGTTCAATATCCTGTTGTTGCTGTTACAGGGCCGAGGCAATCCGGAAAGACAACTCTCGTGAAGCATACCTTTCCTGATAAAAAATACGCCTCGCTCGAAGACCCGGATATTAGAGAATTTGCACTTAGCGACCCTCGGGGATTTCTTTCGGCCTATTCAGGCGGTGCCATATTAGACGAGGTACAACGTGCCCCTGATCTTTTCTCATATATTCAAACCATTGTCGATCAGTCAGGTAAAGAGGGGCTTTTCATACTCACAGGCTCATTTCATTTCGGCCTGATGGAAAGAATAAGCCAATCCCTTGCAGGCAGAACAGGGCTTCTCACACTACTTCCCTTTTCATTCCATGAGCTGTATCGAAAGGGTATGATCCCGGGTTCTTTGGAAATGCTTTTATATACCGGTTACTACCCTCGAATATATGACAAGCAGTTACCTCCATCGGAATGGTATGCCAATTATGTGACAACATATCTTGAAAGGGATGTCAGGGTCATAAAAAAGATAGGCGATCTTGATCAGTTTCAAAGATTTCTCAAGATGTGCGCTGGCCGATCAGGCCAGATTCTAAACCTTACATCCCTTGGAAATGATTGCGGTATCACTCATAATACTGCCAGGGCATGGCTGTCCGTGTTACAGGCCGGTTATATTATCTTCCTGTTACAGCCTCATTTCCAAAATTTTAATAAACGCCTTGTAAAAAGCCCTAAGCTCTATTTTTATGATACCGGTTTGTTATCCTTCCTGCTTGGTATTAATTCTGCTGATGTGCTGTTAACCCATCCTTTCAGGGGGCCTGTTTTCGAAACGTGGGTAATCTCCGAGTTGTTAAAAGGCAGATTTAACAGTGGATTAAGGCCAAACCTTTATTTCTGGCGTGATAACTCCGGTAATGAAGTAGATTGTATCATTGATCACGGTGATAAATTATCGGCTTTGGAAATTAAATCAGGTCAGACAATAACGAATGATTCCTTCAAAGGACTTAAATACTGGTCCAAAATCTCAAAAAAAGATTGTGAAGATTCATATCTTGTTTATGGTGGTGAAATGAGTCAGACAAGAAAAGAAGGAAATGTTTTCGGTTGGAAATCCTTTGCAGAGAAAATACCTTTAATAATTTAAGTCTCTGCATATACTATTGCACAATTTTCTGGGCATCCGTGTGCCTCCATGCACAGTTTTTTGTGCATATTATGTTCTTATGCACATATTTTTGTGCATTAAATCAAAATTTGCCTACCCACCTCCTGACAGGCCCGAAAATGCCTGGCCAGGAGATACTTCAAAACTTAAACTAATGGTCAAAGGCAAGCACCATCCGCCACATTCCTACCAATGGGAATCGGAGTAAAAACCTTTTCGTTTTCATGTCAATTTATGTAATATTAAAATATTATATTATTTAAAACAGAATTGCGAGATAACTGTAGGGGGGGTGAACAATGGAAACTATCAGCAAGAAATATATTGTTGATGAGCAAAACAAAAGAATAGCGGTACAGATCCCTATCGAAACTTTTAAGAAGCTGGAAGAGATCTTGGAAAACTATTCTTTGGTCCAATTAATGAAAGAGAATGAAGGTGAAGAACTTCTTGGGGTGAACGAGGCAAAAGTATATTACGATCAATTGGAAAAGGCCGAATGAAGATAGGTTATTGAAAAAGGTTTTTGAAAGAGCTTTCGAAGATCCCTTCAGAAATAAGATCAAGAATGGAAAATTTCGTATTTGAGGAATTACCCAGAGCAAATTCTATATTTGAATTAGGGATTATAGAACAAATGAAAGGGTATCCCTCTTTTTTCAAGGTTCGTTTTGGTTTATATTGAATTGGCCTCAAAATTGAAAATGACAAGGTGATTCTGGAAAGAGCCTTACACAGGAAAGATATCTATCGTTATTTCCCATGACTATTGATTGCCGTAGATATGGGGTCGGCTCTTGCACAATTTTTTGTGCATTAAAGCAAATTTTGCTTAAACTTTGTTAAAAAGGCCTTTTTTGCTTGACAAACAATCCTATTCTCCTATCGTAAAAAATATATCCGTTCATTACAAAATTTCTTCTATACATAAACAAAGCAAACCATGACACTCCACCTTAAAATGTGCCTACCCACCTCCTGACAGAAGATGTCTTTTCTGTTGGGAGCTCCCACAGGGAATTAAACCCTTGCCCGCCTCTGGCGGGATTAAAAAATCGTTTCAGACATTAAAGTACCTTTTTCGTTCTCCAAACTGTATCAATTGTGGTCAACTTTTGGGTGATATTGTTTTTGATATTCAATTTTGGGGTCAAAAAGGGCTATGGGGCCTGAAAACATCTATTTTAGGACATTAATAGTTTGGCTTGGCCCAACCACAAACAATACATTTTATTTTTGATATTTAAACGTCTAATCATATAAGTATTTGGACCGCACACCGCGAATCGGAGTGACTCCATGGGGGAAGAAGCAGAACTCAAAGCCGCGATCGAGTGCGTTCTGAACTCACCGAGCCGCAAGAAGCTGGTGGTAGCGGGCCCCGGTACCGGCAAGACTACTCTGTTCAAGCAGATGCTGGAGGCGGCCAGCGGCGAGCCAGATCGCCGCCTCGTTCTGACCTTCATCAACAACCTCAAAGATGACCTTGAGGAAGAACTCTCGGAGCTGGCCAGGGTCTTCACCCTGCACTCGTATTGTCTAGGTCTTCTGTACCGCAACGCCACATTCCGAGCCCAATTGTCCTCGAACTTCCGGTGCTGTCCCGGTCTCACAAGCCTTGTCAAGGAGGACTGGGAGTATATCAAGAAGCTCGGGGCTCCGCAGTTCGTCGGCGAAATGCGCAATCTGGACGAGAAAAACCACATCCCCTTCTATCTGGCACGTGGGGAGTACTACGACGCTGTCGATTTCGATGATAGCGTCTACCGAGTCTACGAGTGCCTGGCGTACGGCAGTGCCGAGCAGGACGAGTACGACCTCGTCCTGGTCGACGAGTACCAGGATTTCAATCGCTTGGAGGCCGCTTTCATCGATGTCCTGGGACAACGAAGCCCAATCCTGGTTGCTGGAGACGATGATCAGGCGCTGTACAGTCAACTGCGTGACTCAAGCTGGGACTACATCCGGTCTCTTCACCAGTCCGGCGAGTACGAAGTCTTCGAATTGCCGTTCTGTATGCGGTGTCCGAAGGTCGTGGTGGATGCGTCGAATGATGTCATCGCCCAGGCCCGTCAACTGCGTAAGTTGGAGGGGAGAATCCCGAAGCCGTACAGGCACTTTCCTCCGGTAAAAGGAGCTGACAGCGCGAAGTACCCGAAGATCGCGGTTGTCGAGACCACAGTGCAGCGACAGGCTGCGAACTACATGGGACGCTACATAGCGCAGGCAATCGAACGAATCCCACGCGACGAAATCGAGGCAGCCGCAAATGACGGCTATCCGCCTGTGCTCGTGATCGTCGCCCAGCCATACCGTGACCAGATCATAAGCCACCTCGAGAAGGTTGGATTCGCCGTTGATACTAGGCGGGACTCGCGGAACAAGCTGGATCGGGAGCGAGGACTGGCGATTCTGAATGAGGACCCGGAGTCGAATCTCGGTTGGCGAATCGTGTTGAGAGCGGATGCTCCGCCCTTCGCCGCGGAGGCCATCATGCGCACTTCGGATGGTACACAGCGTCTTGTCGACATTCTCCAGGACGATTTCCGTGACGGGGTTCTGTCTGATGTAGCTGCCTACGAGCCGCCCGCTGATGAGTTGGAGGATAAGCAACGGCCTGGGGAGCCGCTCGGGCCGCCACCCGTGAAGGTGACCTCGTTCGAGGGCGCCAAGGGCCTCTCAGCACAGCATGTGTTCATTGCAGGATTGCATGACAAGGAGTTACCGCGCAATCCGAAGGCGATTCAGGATCTTGAGATCTGCAAGTTCATAGTCGGACTCACCCGAACGCGCAAGATGTGCTCACTCATCTACACGTGCCACTTCGCTGACAAATGGATGTCACCCTCCACATTCATCTCCTGGATCAACGGCTCCCGACTAGAGCGCATGAGGGTGAACGCAAAGTACTGGAAGGCGCAACCTGAAGGTGAGGCTCGAAGTTAGTAGCAGATTGCGAATTGGGATCGGGCCGCGCTAACTATATAAAACTATTAAAGAACAAACGTAAAAACGCCCTTGTTTAGGCTCTAAGAACTTTTTTGGGGGCAAAAAGGGGATATAGGGCCTGAAAACACCTATTTTTGGGATGTTGATCTATAGATATCGATAAGTTGGCTTGGCCCAAACCATAGATTCCGCCGTCGCTGAAGGCCGCGTTCGTGAACTTGTAGGAGGTAATATAAATGAAAAATGAAAAGGTACGCATAGTCTTTTGGCTTCTCATTTTTTTTGGCGTTCTCGTCTGGTCGGGAATCAATCCGCATGACCGTTATACTTGGGCACTTGAAGTTACTCCCGCCGTACTCGGTCTTGTTGTTCTGGCATTCACCTACCGTCAGTTTCGATTCTCCATCCTCGTCTATTGGTTAATTTTGATACATGCTATAATTCTGATGATTGGAGGCCGCTATACATATGCAATGGTCCCCCTGTTTAATTGGATCAAAGATTCGTTTGAACTCAGTCGCAATCACTACGACAAGGTGGGGCATTTTGCTCAGGGATTCATACCAGCATTAATAATACGAGAAATCCTCATAAGAAAATCCCCTCTGCGAGGGAGCAAATGGCTCTTTTTTGTTGTGGTCTCCATTTGTCTGGCATTGAGTGCCCTGTATGAACTCGTCGAGTGGTGGGTGGCGATAGCTTCAGGAACAGCAGCTGAAGCTTTTCTGGGTACGCAGGGATATGTGTGGGACACTCAGTCAGACATGGCCTTGGCTTTGGTTGGGGCAATATTGTCTTTATTGTTCTTAGGTAGATACCACGACAGGGCAATAGAGCACGTCGTAAAGCTGGATCTGGTCCGACAAAACGACTCGACACGAACCACCGGCTGAAAAGGACTGGCAAATCCGCTACGCTATTCTGCCACCCTCTTAGCCAAAACGTTAG